>NZ_JAUBOQ010000020.1:86676-128529 GCF_036700325.1 Microcoleus sp. Z1_B2 | reverse complement strand
ACTTTGATTGGGGGTATGGGGAACGATCGCTTTGTGTTAAGCGCTAATAGTGGTATTGATACTATCCTCAATTTTTCCGTAGGAAGTGATAAGTTTGTTCTGGCTGGTGGCTTGAGTTTTGAGGCTTTGCAAATTAATTCGACTGCCAATAGCACACTGCTACAAGTTGCGGCGACTGGGGAGGTTTTGGCTCAGGTTTTTGGCGCTGATAATACTATTACTTCTCTGGATTTTATGACTCTTTCGACTTAAGACAATTCTCACAAAAAACAGCGTGTAGGGTTCCATTCACACAGCACCTTACCGCTGTTCATTCAAAAATTCTAATCCTAAAAAAATAGCTGCGATGCTTCCTGCTACACAAATTTCTCGGTTTTTTATTTTCAACAAAACTTCGGTAAGTGGGATTAAAACTACTTCAATATCTTCTGTAATATCTAATTGTATTTGGCTGGCAAGCTTGACATTTTTAGCAAAGTATAGGTAGATAGAATTGGTGTCTTTTACGGGGTTATCATATAAGGTTGCTAGTTCCAAAATTTCTTCAGCAACATATCCCGTTTCTTCGGCAAGTTCTCTGGCGGCTGCCGATTTGCCGCTCTCTTCAGCAGGATTGAAAGATCCAGCAGGCAGTTCCAGCAAAATTTCGCCTACTCCGTGCCTGTATTGGCGCACTAATAAAAGTTCTTGCTGCTCTGTCGTGGCAAATACGAGGGCGATGTTGGGTCGGACATTAACAAAAAAGTCGTCTATAATTTGTCCGCTTGGCAATTCTATTTCATCTTGTCTAACCTGACACCACTTGTTGTTAAGAACGAAGCGCGATCGCAATAATTTCCATTTAGTTAAATTTTTCATATCGCAATAATGTTAAACTTTCAGCGTTATCCGAAGGCAAAATTTTCCCATCCATAATCTATTTCAGATCAAAAATTTCACCCAGCAGCCATGCCATACAAAAAATTACCACGAAAATTTTGGGAAGACTTACAAAAATTGACTGTTAATTATCTAGCACCCGGATTGTTTGCGATCGAGTCACTGAGTCTGAGTCTAGCAGTCGTTGCCGCAGTTGCAGCAGTGCCAGCAACACTGGAACCAGCAAATGCTTCTACAGTCACAAGTTGGAAATTCGATCCGGCGACAAATCAGCTAGAAATTACTCTCCCAGAGGGAACAACCCCCAGATATTCTCTACTCAATCCGTCTCAGATTGCTGTGGATTTGCCCAATACTGAGATCGGAGTAGATACAACTCAGCTATACCCGCAAGGCAGAGTGCGTTCTGTGGAAGTGAGTCAACTTCAACCGGGAACGGCGAGAATTCTGGTCAATTTGGCTCCTGGAGTCGGTTTCAGCGCGGGGAAAGTTCAATTCCAAAGAAGCGGGTTAGAAAATCGCTGGGTGTTGCGTCCTTTGATCGAACCGACTCGAATTATGGAAACTCCCGAAACTCAACCCCAGCCTGCCATACAAGTACCGCAAAACCAGCGGCTGACAGATTCCAACTCAACTGCTGCCCCAGAGGTCGATCGACCTGAGCCTCCTACTTCCCCGAATCCCGCTACAAATTATTCGCAGCCGCCAACTCCCAATGACCAAATCCGGCCGCTAAGAGTGCCTTTAGTCAATGTTCGCCTTGACGAACGCCGTGGGGTACAAGCTGCTGCTCTACCCCGCCTAGATCCTCAAATAACGGCTGCTGCACCCCAACAGCGGACGCTTACTTTTGGTGAACCGCTTCCTGGGGGACGATCGAATGCTCCTTTGCAGGCTGCGACTGGGGCGAATGTCTTGTTGCCGGCGGGCACGGAGCTGAGTTTACTATACCCGGGCGATCGGGCTTTGCGGCTGCAAGCGAAGCCCAGCCAAGAGGAAGTGCTGTTGCTGCAAGGGGGAATTTTCGACAGTCGCGGCAATACGATCGTACCTGCTAATACGCCGGTCATCGGCCGATTTGAAACAACGAACCTCGGCAGTAGATTTGTGGTCGAAGCTATTAGTCTCAACGGCCGCAATATTCCTCTGTTGGCTCGCTCAGAACCCGTGGGAGGCCGCCGACAACAGCCTTCCGATCGCAGTTTGTTGCGAAATACTGGTATTGGTGGCTTAGCTTTGTTCTTGCTGAGCGGCTTTTCAGGTGTCGGTTTGTTGGCGGGAGCAGCAGGTGGTGTTGCTACAACTTACGTGGCTGCTCCTCAACCTGCTACGATTCAACCCGGCCAAATTTTTCAAGTTCAGTTAACGGAAGATTTCCCCCAGTTTGGTTTTTGAAGCCAGAAGGAGTTTTCCATTCTCTGAAATAAAGTAGGGACTTAGGCTTTGCCTAAATCCCTACCCCATATCTGTAATTGACTCAACTGAAAACCGCTATATCGGCGATTTAGAAATTTTGACCTTCACTGGTTGGAGCTATCGAACCCGGTTGGTTGAGGAACAGGTTTTTAGCGCCGTCGTTTTGGTAGATACAGTTAATTTCGGGTTGAGCTTCCAGGGGGCCGGTGAAGCCAAAGGTGTTCATGCGATTTTTGCAATCGCGCACTTGGTCTTGGCTGATGAGTTTTCTTTGTTCGAGAATTGCCCAGTTATTGGTTCGCAAAACGCATCCGGGGCGCATACTCGGCTGCGAGATGTAGACGTTGAAGGGGTTGAGGGTGACGTAGAGGCGCATATCTGTCACCATCGCGCTGGCTCCAAACTGCACGCAAAGTTCTGGGTTCGGGGCGCTGCGATCGATAAATTCGCGGGAGGCTACGTTCTCTGGGCTAATTGTAGCTGTGGAGCTAAAGGCAATGCCAATGCCAATTCCCAGAATAAAGACGGCTGTTAAAATCCCTAGGGTGGCGGAATTGAGGAAAGAGGGTTTACCGGACTGAGGTTGACGCCGCGACTGTCCGCCAAAGGAGCCTGGGTAGTCGGAGTCTTCATCTGCTCGGGATGGGTCGCCGCTGAATCTGTCGTTGTAGGATTTAGGTTTGCGTTTCATATAATGTTCGTTCCCTCAGTTCTGGAGACTCAACAGGTAGTAGTTTGTTATTTTTAACCGATCGCGCCTTTCTAATATTATGGCGCTAGGAAGGTGGTTGCCCAGGGCCCAGGACACGCCCTGTGGGTTTGGTGTTGGGTTCACAGCTTGCGATCGACCAAGGGGCTGCCTTGTCTGAATTTTCAGATTTCAATAAAATAGCTGAAAGTGAGATAGTCTTGCACAGCGGAGGAATCCGGCTCAAGATTGTTGACAAATTTTAACATTTTACAAGTCAGGAGGTATAGATTAGTGTCTGTCGAAATTATTCAAAAGCCTTCCACAGTCCGCAAGCTTGCACCACGCTACCGCGTTCTGCTGCACAATGATGATTTCAATCCTATGGAGTACGTGGTGCAGACTTTGATGGCGACGGTACCGAGTCTGACTCAGCCACAGGCGGTAAATGTGATGATGGAAGCCCATACTAACGGGATGGGATTGGTGATTGTTTGCGCTCTCGAACACGCTGAGTTTTACGCTGAAACGCTCAATAATCACGGATTGAGCAGCAGCATCGAACCTGACGATTAGAACCTGACGGTACTGCAACGGATTCGCCCAGCCGATTTCCGACTTATACCGTCAACCCTCATACATACCAAAAAGCCAAGGGTTAGGCCCTTGGCTTTTTGGTATATTTAATCGGGTAGATATGGAAATTTGAAGAGCATAGATTTTTCGGAACGACCGGAAGTGGTTCGGAGCTAGGTGAGCTCTGGCGCCAATTTCAACTCTCCAATCTCAAATCTTTCTCAGAGGAAATTAATAACGTCCTCCGCCGCCGCCCCCTCCGCGAGCAAATTTTCCAGGGCCACCGCCGCCCCGGTTGCCGCCACCCCGGCCTTCATCTTCGCGGGGTTTAGCTTTGTTAACTTTGAGGTCGCGACCCATCCACTCTGCTCCGTCGAGAGCGCTAATGGCTGCATCTTCTTCTGCATCTGTGGACATTTCTACAAAACCGAAGCCGCGGGGGCGACTGGTTTCTCTGTCGGTAGGTAGATGTACTCGCTTAACGGTTCCGTATTCGGCGAAGACGGTGGTGATGTCTTCTTGGGTAACTTGGTAGGATAAGTTACCGACGTATATCGACATGAGGAATAACTCCAAAATTTAGACAGTGCGAAGATTTCAGTTTCGGAGAGTCCCCTGCCGATACAGAAGGGCAAGTTTTTAGACAATTCTGTAGCAATGAACAAAGCCTGCAACTGAATCTGATTCACACTTGATACTTTAACATAGAATAGAGTCTTTTGAGTAGGTTTCAGGAGTTAATTAAGTTGTTCTAATTAAAGGTAAAACTTTTAGGGTATTCAGAAACCTGGTCGATCGGTGTGATGTTTTGCCTGCAGTGGAAGCAGAGAAAGTTATGCCGCGCCCTCTCATCGCAGGAAAGATACATCCACCTTGCCAAAGTTGGTACTCAAAGCTAGGTTTACGTTTTCCAGGGCTTTGACTAACCAGACTACGCCTTCTCGAGTACTGCATTCGTAGTGACCGAACAAAATTGCCAGCCGCTTTTCTAGGTAGGGCTTGACTTTGCCGCAAATTAGTACGATTTTCAGCAGCAAACCTGTGGTTTGGGTGGGACCGAGGTTTGAGATCAAGTCGATGAAGACAAAGTGGTTGGGCCGCACAGGACTCTCTACTACTAAAAAGTTCAATAACTGGCTGCAAGTTCTGATCATTAAAAATTCATTAAACTTCTGATCGTCGCTGTGGGGCAGGGTATTTTGTAGTTGCTTATACAATTTTTCGTTAAAGAGACGTTTGCCGTAGCGATCGTCGGTGACAGAAGAAATCAGGTATTCGTACAAGTCGTCTTTAAAGGAGCGGTAGGACTGATTTGTGCTGGCGTTCGCCGTGAAACGGCCCGCTAGCTGTCTGTAGGTATCTGCTCCTTCTACTTTTCCGACAAATTGCTTGAGGGCAAAGAATAGTTCCGGGTCGGTCAACAGGGTCGGATTTTTTATAGGTTGTATACTTCTTTTGAAGACAATTGAGGTTTCCCGACGCGCTGTTTGGGCTTTTCTCACTTGGTGAGCAACATACTGGGAGAGGTTGATCTCAAATTGCTGCTGCTTTTGAGCTTGGATTTTTTTAATGATTTTTTGCTGTTCGTAGCTGCTGTCGTCGCTGAGCAGGCAGTGTTTGTACAGGTAAGGGTAGCGGGGAATTAAGGTTCCGAGGGCGAGGGTAGCAGGGGTTTTGCTGCTGCTATCTTCATTGTTGTGAGTTATGACTTTGGCTAAACGTTGGAGGGTGAGGTACTGTTCGCTTTCGGTAAATTGATTTACTAATTGGGGGATGGAGCCTCGCCCCCGCGATCTATGGTATCCAAATAAGATTTTGGGTGCTTCTTCAAACAGAGCGATCAATTCAGGGATGGCTGCTTGCTTGCTGGGGTAGGTTTGCCAGCGGTTGATCAGGATGTGGCAGCAGCGGTTGAGAATGTATTTGAATTCTTGTTCGGCGTGTTTTGAGGCTGCTATTTTTTCGAGTGCTTCGGCGATCGAGCGATCGGGATATCCGGTACCCTGGATAAACAAAGTGCGAAAGCGGCTGATGAGTTCGGCAGGCTGCTCTCGTTGTACCAACTCCAGCCAGTGCTTGTAAAGTAGCTGTTCTTCTTCGTGGCTTTGTCTGTTGTAGTCGTTCACTGTGGATTAACCCTCCGAGGCTGGGGCAGGAGCTTTCAGCGCTATTATTTTGATGAATTGGCAAATGAATCGCAATAATTGAGTCAACCGAGCTTCTCGCCGGCGGAGACTTATGGGTAGAAGCGGTCAGCAGCTTATGCCGATCGATATTTTTTGCTTAGTTAAACTATTTATCAACACCAGCATGACATGAATTGTTGGTAATTAGCAAGGCCTTAAATACCATCGACTGTGTAAAGTATTGGTAAAGATCGTGGGTGGGTACGGGATAATTTTTTGGTGAACCGACGATTTAGTATTAGGATGATCGAGGTCAATCCCGATCCGCCGCCCGCTGTTAGTTAAATTTGAGGTTGGGCGAGGTAGAATTAGCTGTGAAAATAATTATTTTAAATGTGAGTGCTGGTTATGGTTTGTCGCGTAAGTATCGCCCAACTTGCTGAAATTTTAACTGTACCTTTGCCTACTGTGTCTGAAGGCGTTTTGACAGTTGTAGGGACAGGTATTGCCACAGATACGCGCACTCTTGAGGGGGGTGAAGTATTTTTGGCGCTGCGGGGAGACAATTTTGACGGCCATCAATTTGTGGCAAAAGCCAGGGATTTGGGGGCGATTGCCGCGATTGTCGATCGACATTGGCAAGAGGAATTGCCTAATTTTCCGCTGTTGCGCGTTGACGATACTTTAAAAGCTTACCAGTCGATCGCCCGTTGGTGGCGTGACCAATTCAGTATACCTATAGTTGCTGTTACTGGGTCTGTAGGTAAAACTACTGTTAAAGAGTTAATTGCAGCGGTTTTGTCAACGAGTGGAAATGTTCTTAAAACTCAATATAACTACAACAATGAAATTGGAGTACCGAAAACTCTGTTGGAGCTTTCATCGACACACAATTATGCTGTAATCGAAATGGGAATGCGCGGGAGTGGCGAAATTGCGCTGCTGTCGCAAATTGCGCGTCCTACTATTGCGGTAATTACTAATGTAGGAACGGCACATATCGGGCGATTAGGTTCCGAAGAGGCGATCGCCCAAGCTAAGTGCGAACTTTTAGCCGAAATGCCTGCTGATAGCATTGCTATTCTAAATCACGATTGTAACAGATTAATCGCAACTGCGACCGAAGTTTGGCAGGGAAAAACTTTAAGTTACGGTTTAGAAGGCGGGGATTTGTGCGGAGAATTGCTCAACAATGATACAATACTTATAGATGGTATAGAATTACCATTACCGCTGCCGGGACGGCACAATGCTGTAAACTATTTGGCGGCTTTGTCGGTAGGGAAAGTGTTAGGTATTGATTGGGAAGTTTTAAAGCAAGGTTTGTCTGTGCAGTTACCGGATGGAAGGGCGCGCCGTTACGATTTGCCGCAGGATATTGTGATTCTGGATGAGACTTACAATGCTGGTTTGGAGTCGATGTTGGCGGCCCTGAGACTGTTAGCAGATACTCCAGGAAAGCGCCGGATTGCGGTGTTGGGAACGATGAAGGAATTGGGCGACAGGGCGATCGAATTTCACCGACAAGTGGGAATGGCGGCGCGAGAGTTGAATCTGGATGCTTTGTTTGTTTTTGCTGATTTTGAGGAAGCAGCGGCGATGGCCGCGGGCGCGGCGGGTTTGCCTTTTGTGGAGATAGGAGATATTACAGCCAAGGATGGGCGGGAAGATTTAGCAAAGCGGTTGTTGGGATTTGTCGAAAAGGGCGATCGGATTTTATTTAAAGCTTCTCATTCGGTTGAGTTGAATCGAGTTGTGGAGAAAGTTATAGCTGATTTGGCGGGGGAATAGACAGAAAATCGGTGATTGAAACTCGGCGATTGAAATCGCTTCTTGTCAAACAAAGTCCGCCTGCGCGGACTGAGGAGAAATAGGGGCGATCGACCTTAATTGATATACTGGCAACTTGCTCTGCTTCCGCAGCTACTTCGATCGCCACTCTCGCCCTTACTGACTTACTCCGGCAAGCATTCGCTTCAGCACTCGCTGCATCACCTGAAGTTCTCGATCGTCCAGGTGACAGCCAAAGTATTCTGCAATTCCCTCAGCATAAACCGTCCACATTTGCTGTTGGATTGCCAATCATGCCTCAGTCAGCACGGCATAGGTGCCCCGCCGATCGCTCGGACAGGGTTCTCGATATAGCAGTCCGGCTTTTTCCAGGCGATCGGGATTTATTGTAGTGAAATTCGATTTTCTTTAAAGGGCGATCGCAGCTATCCTTCTTGTGGGTTTTTCAAGCGCGTTCTCAGGCGTTGCAGCACATCCATCCGCTCGTGATAAATAGCAACAACCACCATCAGACTTCCCGATCTCATGATGCCAAAAATATAATGGTGCTGACATCGGGTTACGCGCAAACGGGGATGAATGTTTTTCAGATCCCGATAGAAGCCCTGGCTACCCGCAAGGTTTTCAGCACAGGTTTCCAGCGCAGCAACGTAATCTCGCGCCTGGGCTATGCCGTAATTGTTAACGGTGTACTCGATAATATCTGCTAAATCCTCTTCTGCGTAGGAGGTGAGTTCGTAGGATGGCATTACACTTTTCCCATCGCCGCCAGCTTCTCTTCCAAAACCTGGCTGAATGTCTTAGCCGATACTTCGCCGCGTTCGGCTTCCGCTATGCGCTCCCTCAGCAGTTCTTTGAGTTCCTGCCAAGCCTGTTCTTCCTCTCGATCGTTAGAAGGAAACAGCCTTTCGAGTACAAACTCTTTAATAGATTTGCCCAGCACAGCCGCCATTGCCTTAATTTGCTGGTGCTGTTCGTCTGTTACCTCGATCGTTATCCTGCTCATAACGCCACATTGACGGAGTACCTTTCTAAGATATCCTAAAATGTAAAAAATTACAATTGTGATTTTTAGACTCTTCCTGGTGTCCCCAATGCGATCGAGCAGCTTAACTGGCAATTGTTATCATAAGTTTATGGATCGAGAGGTTATCTAATGCGATATAGTTACTAGATATCTCCGGAAATTCGCTCTCAGCCCACACAAGGCAAGGGTTGAAGGTATTCTTTCGGAGATGTCTACTAGCTATGCGGAACTTACGAGTTGTCTTTGATTCGCCGTATAGGTATTTTGTCAGCTACTACCTGAATACTTACCAAAGAACTTTCCCAAACTTATGTATATCTATATTACACAGCAGTGCCAGGATAACGTTGAAAAGTATGATCTTCAACCTGAAATCGATAAACTTTATGATAACTCCGAAGTGTTAGATCGCTTCGATCCAATTTATCCTTACTGGAAGCGAAGAATAGGGAAATACAGGTTATTAGCAAAGATCGAAGAGGTAGATAATGAGAAGATTCTCTGCTTAGTAAATATTCTGGAGCGAAAAAGTCAAGAGTATGAAGAATTTATAGACAAAAAGAAACGTCAAAAATTTGGTCAAGACAAGTTAGAGTCATTACTGAATGATGATGAGATTAAGGAATGGCTAAATGAACAAAAAGAATCGGTTTGTCAACAGCAAAACAAACGCGAGCCTCTTCCAAACGATCTGTTAGTCTGGCTAGAGCTACCTAGCTGGAGTAAAGACTCTAAAGACTTGGTGATTTACGAAAGCGAACAATGGTTGAAAAAGTGCGGACAACAGAAAATCAAAGACCGACGGGAAACTTTAAAAAATATTATTCTCGACATTATTAGTCAAAATGATGTGGAAGATGAAAGCACAAGTTGCTCTCGTGTAAAGTTATATAGCGACACGGAAGGGTTATCGATTTTGTTTAGTAGGATCGAAACTATTGCTACTGAAGATACGTCCTCTAGAAAAATTTTATTTTTGCTTGCTCCTTTTCTTGAAAAACCATCGGATGACCCTATAAGAGAAGTAGTAGAGGCGATCGATCTTCCCGACTTTGATGAAAATGTTAATAATCTTCCGGCTCAATTGAGTATGGATGAGTTAGCTCGTCTAGCCCGACGTTCTTATCCAGCATACCTACTATTAGATTTTGAAAGTTGGCTAGCTATTGAAAAAGATGACGAATCAAATCTAGCTCTCTCAGTGGAAGAAGAACAAATTTTAGAATCTATTTCAACTCCACAAAAACCCTCCCTACCGATGTTTATCAATGGACGAGCTGGGAGTGGCAAATCTACAATGTTATTCCACCTTTTTGCTGATTACTGCGATCGCCACTGGAATTATTGTCAAGAAGGAAATTATGATTTTTATGAAAAGCCACACCCTCTTTTTCTAACTTACAGCGAGAGTTTGCTCAAGGCAGCTAAAGATTCAGTGCAAAGCCTTTTAAAATCTCATCATAAATTTTTATCATATAGAGGAAAGCAAGAAGAAGAAATACCAGATGTAGAACCATTCTTTCAACCCTTCCAGAAATTTTTATTAAATTTTTTACCACCTACAGAATACGACCGATTTAAGCCAGAAAAATACATTTCTTATAACCAGTTTCGACAGCTTTATAATGATTCTAAACTCCCAGAAGCAAGAAATAAACGCTACTCAGCAGGGCGATGCTGGTACATCATTAGAACTTTGATTAAAGGCTACTCTCTTGATGGATATATAAACGAAGACGATTATAAAGAATTACCGCGCGAGGAACAACGTAAAATTCCAGAAGAGACATTCAAAGGAATTTATAAAACGGTTTGGAAATGGTATGAAAGGCTAATTGAAGATAAGGGCTACTGGGACGATCAAGACTTAATTAGAATAGTCCTAGAAGGGAAACGTTTCTCTTCTGAATACACGGCAATTTTTTGCGATGAATCTCAAGATTTTACGAGACTAGAACTGCAACTCATCGTCAAGCTTTCTGTTTTTTCTAAATATGATTTTGGATTTAACTATGTTTCTGTCCTACCCTTTACCTTTGCTGGCGATCCTTTTCAAACCTTAAACCCTACTGGATTTCGTTGGGATAGCGTCGGGGCATTGTTTTACAACGAAGTTGTAATGAGGCTCGATCCAGCAAGTAAACTTAATATAAAGATGAATTTTAAGGAGCTACAAGTTAATTATCGCTCTAGCTCATCTATCGTTAAAGTGACCAATTTAATCCAATTGTGGCGCTGTGTTCGTTTCGGCCTACCTGACATTAAGCCACAAACTCCGTGGGACAAAAAAGACAGTTTTTCTAAACCGCAAAAGTTTATTTTTGGTCAGAATCTCTCGTTAGACGATTTAAAAAGCCATATCGACAATAAGCCGATTTTTATCCTACCCTGTGAAGCTGGCGGGGAAATTGACTATATCAAAAGTGATGAAGTTCTTTTGGAATTATTTCCACAAGCCAAGGAGGGAAAAACGCCAGAGAACGTATACAGTGCCATCAAAGCAAAGGGTCTGGAGTTCCCGCTGGTCATCCTATACAAATTTGGGCATGAGTTGGCTCAAGAAAAATACGATGCGAAGGTTGTATGGAACTTTGACGCTAATGCTCAAAGAGATTCAGTAGAGTTAGAATACTACTTTAACAAGCTTTACGTTGCGGCTAGCCGAGCGATGTCTGATTTGGTTGTCATTGACTCACAAGAAGGAGATGAATTGCTGTGGCAGCAGGCTAGTGACGATCGGATCGCTGGATTCCTTGAGCGGTTGGAAGCTGGTAAACGCCACGATTGGACAGAGTTACTCGGAACTATCAGCATAGGGCAAAGTCTAGAAGTGCTGGATCAGGACAACCGAGAACTCCAAGCCAAGCAGATGAAGAAGCAAGGGTTGGCAGAGGAAAACCCAGAGTTACTCAGAAATGCAAAAGCGTATTACTATGTGTTAGGAGATACAAAAGAAGTTGAAATCTGCGAAGCTTGGGCGCTCAAATTCGATAATCAGTTTAGTGAGGCTGGTAAACTTTTCTTGAAGCTAAGTAAGAAGGAAGAGGCTTGGAAGTGCTTCTGGGAGGGAGCTTGTTGGAAAGAATTGAAGCGATGGTGTGAAGAAAACCCCAATCAGAAACCAGTAGAGCGTTCTTTAGTGGAATTCATGATGGAGGAAGCTCCAAAATCTTTCGATGTTCTCAATAAATTCACCGAGTTCCTTGAAAAGCGTAATGAGGACCACTCACTGAAAAACTGCCGTTCGAGCAAACCCTGGCAAGCAGCGATCGAGGAATATGCCAGCCAAATTGATATAAAGTTGATGAACGAACAGAGTCTCACCTGTGAGCAATGGCAACGATTTGGAAATCTATTAGAAGAGTTGCACCAAGCTGGGTATAACAAAACAATAGAAGTGGCGGGAAGTTCTTTCCACCAAGCCAAATATTATCAAGGTGCTGTGCGCTGCTGGGATCGGTGTGGAGTTCCCCAAAAGCGCAAATATAACTTAGCTAAAGCTGAAGTCGAAGGTTTTCCCCAAGGCTTACAATACCTCCAAAAAGAAGGAGAAGATCTGCGGATTATTCAGGAGTGGGAAACAAAAGGAAAACCCGATAAATCTCAATGGTTAGACTATGTTGTACCAGCCCTTCAAAACCAGAATGGACATCAAGAGCTAGTTGATTACTTAATTCAGCGAAAATTGTGGATCAAAGCCATAGAAGCAATAGCTAAGCATCCTGATGCCAATGAAGCAAAAAGTTTGAAGTTTAAGGTCGTGCGTGGAATTGCTTACTCAGATATTACACCAGATACTGCTCGATCGGAACGCCAACGTTATCAGAACTTTATAACTTCAGTTCGAGGTTTTTCCGACTGGCAGCAGCATCTAACTGTACAAGAAGTTGGTGCTGCAATGGAGAGAATTGGTGAGTTTGTGCCATGCTTAGAATTTTATGAGCAATTTGTTGTTGATGATTCCAGCTCTAAGCTACGAAATTTTGCACGAGAACGTTGGATTGCCACTAAGAAAAAGCAGGTAGACTACGAGCGAAGCACAGATGGTGTCAAATTGAAGCAAAGACAGGACGAACTTGATGAGAATGCTCGTAAATGGAGCATAAATCTAGATTCAGTCTCTGACCTTCCGGAGCTTGCTGTTCCACTAGCAGAGACATCAAAAACGGAAGTCAAGGGAGAAGCTGATTGGAAAACTTTAGGCCCTGGCATTGAACAGCGTGACATAGGTCGTCTTAAAGTGATGAGAATCAAGACTATGAAGCAGCTAACTATTACTGATGATACATCCAAGATATTGCAAGTAACTTTGGAGTCTGAGAAATGCACCGTCAAAGGTAAGGTTGAAGATGTGGAGGTATCGGGCAGCAACAGATTATTTTTCAAGGTTCCTGAAAGTGGTTACACCTGTGAAGTCTTTTACAGTGATGCTTCTCCCACGCTTGAATTGAAGATTCAAGGTCTATCAGATAAAATCATCATAAAACTCTAAAGATGAAAGTATCTTGAAGATAGCTGTTGCAGTCAGCTAGGGCAATTACAGTTCTGAGCTTAGGTTGAGTTGAGCGTAGAGGTAGCAGTTGGTAACGGTAATGATCGAACCCAGGTATATTGGCATGAATTGATGTGGGCTCAAGCGCACACGATACTCTGGCGCTTCTTTGAGCCTACATTCCGCACTTCTGACTATGTTAAGAAGTGCGGAATGTAGGTTAAAAACTAGAGTTTTCTAGTTTTTAACCTCGGTGATTGAGTGCGACGAATCGATTCGTCGCACTCAATACATTACTTCGCAGCTTGACGCTCTTTTGCCGCCTTAATAACTTCTTCAGCGATGTTATTCGGACAAGGAGCATAGTGCGAGAAGGACATTGAGAACTGTCCGCGCCCAGAGGTCATAGTACGCAAGTCGCTAATGTAACCAAACATTTCGCTCAACGGTACATCTGCCTTGATCCGCGCTCCTGTCTGGCTTGTTTCTTGAGATTTCATCATCCCCCGGCGGCGGTTGAGGTCGCCGATCACGTCGCCCATGTAATCATCTGGAGTGAATACATCGACATTCATAATCGGTTCGAGCAACTGAGGCCCCGCTTTCGGCAGAGACTGACGATAGGCCGCTTTGGCAGCAATTTCAAAAGCCATTGCTGACGAGTCAACGGGGTGGAAACCGCCTTCTAGAAGGGTGAATTTCAAGTCCAAGCAGGGGAATCCGGCCAAGACGCCTTTGTCGATGCAGCTTTCAAAGCCTTTTTCGACCGCTGGCCAATATTCTCTCGGCACGCTACCACCGGTCACTTTTGACTCAAACTGGAAGCCGCTTCCAACCTCACCAGGCTCGATCACATAGCCAATTTTGGCAAATTGACCGGAACCACCTGATTGCTTTTTGTGGGTGTATTCGTCTTCGAGGCGCTTGGTAATCGACTCGCGGTAGGCTACCTGCGGTTCGCCGACTTCTACTTCGATGCCGTGGGTGCGCTTGAGAATGTCTACTTTGATGTCGAGGTGTAACTCGCCCATCCCCTTGAGAATCGTTTCGCCACTTTCTTGATCCGTCACCATGTGGAAGGAAGGGTCTTCTTGCACCATCTTGGTGAGGGCTGCTCCCATTTTTTCTTCGCCGCCTTTTTGTTTCGGTTTGACCGAAATCGAAATAACGGGATCGGGGAATACCATCGGCTCTAGGGTTGCGGGATTTTTGGGGTCGCAGATGGTGTGTCCGGTGCGGACGTTTTTCATACCGACGATCGCCACAATGTCCCCTGCTTGGGCCGATTCAATTTCTTCGCGAGAGTTGGCGTGCATTTCCACCAAACGACTGATGCGCTCGGTTTTGCCTGTGGCGGTGTTGAGTACGGTGTCGCCCTTGGACAGAGTACCGGAGTACAAGCGTGTGAAGGTTAGAGCGCCGTAGCGATCGTCCATGATCTTAAACGCGAGTGCCCGCAATGGCCTGTTGGGATCGACGATCGCAAACTCGCCGGTTTCCTCGCCATCGAGATCGACTTCTGGCTGCGGTGTGACTTCCATCGGGTTTGGTAGGTAGTCAACTACGGCATCGAGAACCAACTGCACGCCTTTGTTTTTAAACGATGAGCCGCAGTAGGTGGGGAAAAATGCCCGATCGCGAGTACCTTTGCGAATGCAGCGCTTGAGGTCGTCGAGGCTCGGCTCGTTGCCTTCGAGATACTGTTCCATCACAGTGTCGTCTTGCTCGACGGCCAGTTCGATCAACTTTTCGCGCCAAGTTTCGACATCATCCACCATATCGGCGGGAACATCTTTAATTTGATAGTTCAGGGGATCGCCGGAATCATCCCAGATCCAGGCTTTGCGGGTCAGCAAATCGACTACGCCGCAAAACTTTTCTTCTATGCCGATCGGCAATACCATTACCATCGGTTTAGCGCCGAGGATTTTATCAACTTGCTGGACAACGCGGTAAAAATCTGCACCGGTGCGATCGAGCTTGTTGATGTAGATGACGCGAGCGACTTTGGAATCGTTAGCGTAGCGCCAGTTGGTTTCAGATTGCGGTTCAACTCCACCCGAACCGCAGAACACACCAATGCCACCATCGAGAACCTTCAAAGAACGGTAAACCTCGATCGTAAAATCGACGTGTCCGGGAGTATCGATGATGTTGAGCTGATGCTCGTTCCAGAAGCAGGTGGTAGCAGCGGATTGAATCGTAATACCGCGCTCTTGCTCCTGTTCCATGAAGTCAGTAGTCGCCGCGCCTTCGTGAACTTCACCGATTTTGTGGATTTTACCCGTCAGTTTCAGGATTCTTTCAGTTGTGGTGGTCTTGCCAGCATCTACGTGGGCGAAGATGCCGATATTTCGATAACGAGTGAGATCTTTCATAAATTAGTGTTGAGATTAAATGCGACGAACCGTCGGCGACCACCTGCAAGCGTGACAAGCGAGGAATCAATGTTGCCTGGTAAGGCCAGTACAGGCCGGATTTCCTTTTTCCTGTTTCTGGCAGGACTATCTTAATTTTGACACTTCTCCGTCATTCCTGCGAAGGATTCTTGGTTTAATAAGAGCCCCAAGCCTGACAACTCATAAAAATACCCTAGACCAAGGGAAAAATCGTCTCCGAAAGTAGGTTGGGTTGAGGCACTCCTACCCAACAACTTCGTGTTTTTGACGTTTCGCTCAACCTGATATTTTGCAGCAGTCTCAGCAAAAAAGTATAAACCGCGTTTCCTGACAAAAAACCTAGGATTTTACGTGAGTTTATGGGAAGAAAACCGATTTCTTACATTACTGACATTAAATAAGTAGGTGCAAATAAACCTCCCTGTGGGGAGGAGGGGGGCTGAGTGCAGCAATAAACTGGCAGCTTTGATATATCTTTGCTTAACCGGCCACTACAAAATATTATTAAAAACCCCGTTGCTGCGTTCAAAACACTCTAAGTCAAAATCGACCCACTCATCATCCGCTGATATCTCCGCTCCAATTCATCCCGCACCACCGGCCATTGATTCAAACTTTCATCATTCTCAATTACCATTTGAGCCGCCGCCCTCGCCAACTCCAAAACCTCCTGATCCTCCACCAAACTCGCCAAAGCAAAATCCGGCAAACCCGACTGCCGAGTTCCCAAAACCTGACCAGGCCCGCGCAATCTCATGTCCATTTCCGCAATAAAAAAGCCATCTTGAGATTGTTCTAAAACCTTCATTCTCTGCATAGCTTCCGCCGTTTTGGAACCGGGCATTAACAAACAATAAGAACGGTTGCTGCCCCGACCGACTCGGCCCCGCAACTGGTGCAGTTGCGACAGTCCAAAACGCTCTGAATTTTCAATCAGCATTACCGTGGCATTCGGCACGTCTACTCCCACTTCGACCACAGTAGTAGATACTAAAATATCAGTTTCTTTGTCCCGAAACTTAGAAATTGCGTCATCTTTGTCGGCACTGCTCATTCTCCCGTGGAGCAAACCCACCTTAAACTCAGGAAAGACACTTTTTTCAAGTTTCTCTTTTTCCTCAATTGCCGATCGCACATCCAACTTTTCCGACTCCTCCACCAGCGGTAGCACCACATAAACTTGACGCCCGCTCGCCACTTCCCGCCGAATCAAATCGTAAGCTTGGATTCGTTCTTTGGCAGACAGTACAGTGGTTTGAATCGCCTGCCTACCGGGGGGAAGTTCATCAATTTGACTCACATCTAAATCCCCGTGCAGCGTCAGCGCCAGCGTTCGGGGAATGGGAGTTGCCGTCATCGTCAAAACGTGGGGAGCTTCGCCTTTTTGCTGCAATTTAGCGCGCTGCTGCACACCGAATCTGTGCTGTTCGTCAATTACCGCCAAACCCAATTTATGGAAATTCACTGTATCTTGAATCAGCGCGTGAGTTCCCACTAAAACAGGTAATTCTCCGGTTTCTAATTGGTTGTGAATTTCGCGGCGCTTGGCTACTTTTGTGGAACCAGTTAACAGTTCGACAGACAAGTGCATCAAGTTAAACCAACCTACCAATTTGCGGTAATGCTGTTCTGCTAAAACTTCTGTCGGCGCCATTAAAGCGGCTTGATAGCCGGATTGAATTGCTGCTAGCATTGCCACGACAGCTACTACGGTTTTGCCAGCACCGACATCGCCTTGCACTAATCTGTTCATCGGTTGCGATGAAGCTAAATCGTTGAGGATGTCATTGATGACTCTTTCCTGAGCATTAGTCAAGGCAAAAGGCAAGATTTCATAAAAATGTTCGATCAATTTGCCAGTAGGAAGGATGACTGCACTAGCTTGAGCTTTTCTTTGGGTTTGGCGGCGCTTTAAAAGTCCTAATTGCAGGTAGAAAAATTCGTCAAAAACTAAGCGACGGCGGGCGGCGGCCAAACAATCTCGATCGAGCGGAAAGTGAATATTAGTCACGGCATCGGCTAAACCCATTAAACCGTAACGCTCGCGCAAATCCTCTGGTAGCGATTCTGGCAACATTTTCGCCGCCGGCATTGCAGCCAAAATCGATCGCCTCACCGAACCGGCATCCACCCCTTCCGTCAGCGGATAAACTGGTATCAGGCGGCCGACTTTCATTGATTCGATCGCACCGCCGGAGTCGTCTAATACTTCTAACTCAGGATTTTCTAAAGTAATTCCATATTTACCCTGCTTCACCAACCCCGAAGCTGCCAGCACTGCACCAGTACAATACTCGCGCTTTTTGAATTCTTGCCAACCGCGATTGCTGTAGCGAGGGCCTGCAAAAAAACGACTAATTTTTATCTCTCCGGTGCGGTCTTTTAAAATTACTTCTAATATGGTTAATTTCTTATTCTTCGGACTAGAAAAGCAATTGCATCGCTTTACTTCGGCGATTAAAGTGACAGTTTCCCCAGCTACTAGCTCGCGAATTTGTACTTGCTTTGCATAGTCGATGTGATTGCGGGGATAGTAGTAAAGCAAGTCATATACAGTGTATAAACCAAGTTTGACCAAGCGGTTGCCGTTGGCAGGGCCGATGCCGGTGACGCGGGTTAACTGTTGGTCAAGAGTCAGGCTTGGTGGTGCGGCGGCTGTACTCAGGGGTGCTGTTCGGGGAACGGAAACTGCCGGGGCGGTTGGTTGGGGAGCGTTTGCGGGTCTGACTTGTGCTACTTGTTCTTGCTGGTGGCGAGTTTCTTGTTCCCAAACTTGCTCCATTTGTCTGAGGAAACTGACCGTAATGGCGATCGAATGTTGGCGCTGTTCGAGATCCTTCTGAGGGTAGATGTCAAATTCAGCGGCTAGTTGTCTAGCTCGATCGCGCGCCGAAGCCGCCACCGAACCTGCCAACTGTCTCAAACTCAGGCCCAGAAACTCGCTGAAGCGGTATTGACTGCCTTGGATGTCGTTAAATCCGCGATCGGCTTCTACTGAAAGAGCTTTTTGCAATCGCTGCCATTCGGGTTGATTATTAGTCATCAGTCATTAGTTATTAGTCATTAGTTATTAGTCATTAGTCATTGGTCATTGGTCATTAGTCATTAGTGGTTAGTCATTAGTTATTAATCATAGCTCAAGAATTCCCGACAATTACCTACGGACAACTGACAACTGTCAACTGACAACTGTCAACTGACAACTGCCAACTGACAACTGTCAACTGTCAACTGACAACTGTCAACTGTCAACTGACAACTAACAACTGACTAATCTTCAAACCAACTCGATCGCCAAGCCGACTCAGCCTCCACCACAGCAAGTTCCCGCTGCTTTTTCTGGTAATCGCGGCCCAGCGAGTTCAACTTGACAGACAGGTTACGAATTTGCTGGCGCCAAGCCGAGGTTCCCGCATCGGCAAACTCTATTTCCGACAGCCGCAGTTTAATCGCTGTAATGTGCAGTGCCCTACTACCAAAGGTTGCTGCCGCCAATTTGCGCGATGCTGATGAGGCATCGGTTTCAATAATTATGTTTAATAAGTTAGGCGGCCCGGCAACACTATCGCCGGAGGATTCAGCAGCAGAAGCAGCTTCTAGAACCGGTTCTGGTAATTGACTCGGCAAGATTCCCGACTGTTGCAGCAAGCGGTTGGTGTCGCGAGAAAGCAGCTTGAGTATATGGACGATCGACTTTTCAATACTATTTTGCCAGCGTGCCAAACTTTCCGGGGAATTGGCATTTGGCAATTGATAATTTGCCAATGAAAATAGATAGTTAATCGCGGAAACTTGGTTTTTTTCCTTTTCGTCTTCTTCGTCTTCCTCTTCTTCCTCTTCGTCTTTGTCGAAGTCGTCTTCCTCTTCCTCTTCGTCTTCCTCTTCCTCTATTTCTTCCTCTATTTCTTCCTCTGTTTCTGATTCAGTCACCAGCGATCGCAATTTTTCCTCCGACGCCGCAGCCAAAGCCTTTACAGACTGCTGCATTTTTTGCCGCCCATCGAAGGACAACTTAAGAAACGACTCCGGTACTGCTTGAGTGCAAAGGTGATAGCAAGCCAAAATTAACTGCTGTCGCACCGCTTGTCCCAACGCAGTTAAATAACCATCGTAGGTACTGCGAAACTCCATATTCAAGGCTGCTAAAGCCTCTTCGAGTCCTGCCAAATCTTGCTCTATTCTCTCTCTTGGTCGCACCATATCTCTCGTATAAAATTAAAATAAGCTAATCCACTTTTAAATTCCATGGTCAAATAAATTTTCACTTTTGTGGCGTGGGCAGCCGATCCCGCCCTCAACAAAAAATTTAAATGCACAACAGCTTAAGACTTACGCAAATTTTAACTTTTTACGCTGTCTGTAGTAGTAACTTTTGCAGTGCCCAGCCTACAAATATAGTCTGTCCATAAGTCCTATAAAAATTAAAAATTAAAAATGCAAAAAATCAAGTTTTCACATTTTTAATTTTTAATTCTCAATCTTAATTGGGATTATTGAACACCCATTTGGGCTGCCACTTCATCGGCAAAGTTAGCTTCTACCTTTTCAATGCCTTCGCCCAAGACAAAACGCACGAAGCGGCGCACTTGGATATTTTCTCCAATTTGGGCGATCGTTTGTTTCACCAACTCTTCCACCGAGATATTCTGATCTTTAATAAAAGGCTGATCCATCAAAGATAACTCTTTCATGCGCTTCTCAATCCGCCCTAGAACAATCTTTTCTTTGATGTTTTCCGGCTTATTGCCCAAGTCATCTTTGCCCATTTCAATTGCCTTTTCTCTTTCGACAACTTCGGCGGGGATATCTTCAACTTTCACGTATTCCACATTCGGGCAAGCTGCAATTTGCATCGCAATATTCCGCACCAAAGTTTGGAATTCTTCGCGACGTGCCACAAAATCTGTTTCGCAGTTAACTTCCACCAGCACTCCCACGCGGCCGCCCGTGTGAATGTAGCTACCTACAAGTCCTTCTGAGGCAACTCGTCCACCTTTTTTACCTGCCGAAGCCAGACCTTTTTTCCGCAGCCACTCGATGGATGTTTCCATATTGCCTTCGTTTTCAACGAGGGCTTTTTTGCAGTCCATCATGCCCGCGCCAGTTTTTTCGCGCAGTTCTTTAACAAGTTTTGCAGATATGTCCGCCATCTTCTTTAAGTTCCCAATCAAAATTAGTTATTAGTCATTAGTCATCAGTCATTAGTCATCAGTCACTAATTTTAATGTTAATGATTAGACCAGAGTGAAGAAATACCCAGTCGATCTTAGTACCGACTTTGTAGGTGTAGCGCCAGAATTAATTCTGGCCCTCACACAATGAATGCTTTTGCCAGATATCTACTAATGACTTAGACTCGTGCTAAGCAGTCGCCCATTTAAATTGTATATTCAGGGCGGCCGGGACGCCCACCCCACAAGACTTTAATCTTTTTTGACATACAATTTAAATGCAGACCAGCTTATGTACAATTAAAAATTAAAAATATCCAACTAAAAATAATTATTATTTTTAATTTTCAATCTTTAATTTTTAATTTCCTGGTGTCAGATTCCGATCGCAATACTAGCTCTCGGTTTCTTCGCCGTCAGCGTCAGCGGCGTCGTCGGGATCTACATAATCGGGGTCATCCAATTCTTCGATTTCGACATCATATTCAGCGCCTTCGTAACCACCGTCGTAGTCGTAGTCTTCATCAGAGTCGCCGCCTTGCTGACCGTGACGACCTTCGTAGATGGCATCAGCCAACTTGCCGACAATCAGCTTGATCGATCGAATAGCATCGTCATTTGCCGGAATCGCAATGTCAACCAAATCCGGGTCGCAGTTGGTATCCAACAGAGAGACGATCGGAATTCCCAACTTTTGGCATTCCAACACCGCATTATACTCGCGGCGTTGGTCTACCAGCACCACTCCGTCGGGAATCTTCCGCATAGATTTAATCCCGCCCAGATATTTCTGGAGTTTTGCCATTTCTCGGCGCAGTACCGAAGCTTCTTTTTTCGGCAACAAATCGAGGGCGCCGATTTCCTCGCGGCGTTCCAAATCCTTGAGGCGCTCCACGCGGGACTTAATCGTCGTCCAGTTAGTGAGCATTCCCCCCAGCCAGCGCTGGTTGACGTAATAAGCACCGCAGCGTTGAGCTTCTTGGGCTACAATCCCGGCAGCTTGGCGCTTTGTACCCACGAACAAAAACTTTTTGCCTTTTTCTGAGGCAACTCTCATGTACTCGTAGGCGTCTTCCATAAGCTGAGCGGTTTGCACGAGGTCGATGATGTGAACCCCGTTGCGCTCTGTAAAAATGTATGGAGACATTTTCGGGTTCCACCGACGGGTTTGGTGTCCGAAGTGAACCCCTGACTCTAACATTTGAGCCAAACTGACTACTGGCATTGTATTTTTAACTCCTAATTCGGGTTAATCCTCCACCCGGTCGTATTTCTGAAGGTTTGCGCCCTAGAAACACCCGAAAACCCGGATGTGCGAATTTAAACAACTTTTCTAGTTTATCACAGCGCGCGCTACTTTTTCTGACAATTTTATATCACTAGGTTTAAACTCAGATGTTGCAGCAATATCAATAAGAGGATTTTTCGTGGGGTCGGGCGGGTTTATAGAACCTATTTGCAAGCTTTAAGGCTGTTGGCGAACCCGCCCCTACGGCTAATTGAGAATGGTGCAAGATATCAGTTTAAACTCAGATGTTGCACCATTGTCAAGAACGGGCTCTGGGGCCCGTTCCACAAAGAACGAGTTTTCTTGTGGAACAGGCCGAAAAGCCTGTTCCTAAACAAGTAATTGAGAATGGTGCAAAATGTGAGTTTAAATGGGCGGTGGGCAACCGGAGGTGAGATAGAGTCCGGGGTGCAGAGGCTGCGGTTAAAGTTACTTGCAAGCGCTTCTAAAAAACAAAAAATCCAAGTGGGAAGTTGCCAAAGCCTTTGTTGGCTTGTGAGAGAATGGCCTTGTTGGTGCGCCTCTGGTACCTTCTACCTTCGATCGAGCTGGTATCGATTTTTTTCGATCGGCAATTCAGTCAGCTTTACTACCCTGCCCTCTCCATCCGCAAAAATCCCCAAGCTAAAAACGCCATGCCCATACCCATTCTCGTCCTGCTTGAAGTTCTAATTGTTATCGCACTTTCGAGACTTGTCGGTTTAGGATTTCGAGCGATCAAACAACCTCAAGTCATTGGAGAAATTGTAGCAGGAATTATGCTTGGGCCTTCTCTATTTGGCTTAGTTGCACCAGCCACCGCAACTGCACTTTTTCCAGCCGAAGCCGTTCCCTTCCTCAACGTGTTGTCTGAGGTGGGGCTGATTTTTTTCATGTTCTTGATTGGTTTGGAACTGAATCCCAAGTACCTCAAAAGCAATTTAGATATAGCGATTTTAACTTCCCACGTCAGCATTCTAGTGCCGTTTTCCCTGGGAAGCTTGCTCGCACTGCTGCTGTATCCCATCGTTTCAAATAATAGCGTTTCCTTTACCGCATTTGCTTTGTTTTTGGGCGCGGCGATGTCAATTACGGCTTTTCCAGTGCTGGCAAGAATTATTACAGAACACAATTTGCAGAATACCAAATTGGGGACGCTGGCCTTGACTTGCGCTGCGGTAGACGACGTGACAGCGTGGTGTTTGTTAGCGGTGGCGATCGCAGTTACTCGTACTAATTCGATGATCGGTGCTTTGCCGACAATTATTCAATCTTTAATTTACATCGGTTTCATGCTGACTGTAGTGCGCTGGTTCTTGCAGCGACTTTCCAAACAGTACAACCGCACTGGCAGATTAACACAGTTATTGCTGTCCGGCATTTACATGGGAGTTGTAGCTTCTGCCTTAATTACTGAATGGATCGGCATTCATTTAATTTTCGGTGCATTTTTGCTGGGTGCTGTTATGCCTAAAAATGCGGGATTAACCAGAGAATTAGCTGAAAAAACCGAAGACTTTGTACTAATATTTCTGCTGCCCATATTTTTTGCTTACAGCGGCTTGCGGACTGAAATCGGCTTGCTCAACAGTCCCGAATTGTGGCTGCTGTGCGCCGCAGTTTTGGGAGTGGCAATTATCGGCAAATACCTCGGCACTTACGTTGCGGCCAGAGTTTGTGGCATCAGCAATCGCGAAGCTTCAGCCCTGGGATGGCTGATGAATACTCGCGGTTTGACTGAACTAATTGTGCTGAATATCGGTCTTTCCCTAGGTGTAGTTTCGCCGCTGCTATTTACAATGTTAGTCATCATGGCTTTAGTGACAACTTTTATGACTTCGCCTCTGTTGGAGTGGACTTATCCAAAACGGTTAATTAGGTTAGATATTTCAGAAGTTAACTCTGAGGATTCAGAATTAGAAAATTCACAAATGGCTGACAGCAGCGAAGAAACTGCTAACAAATTGCTGCCAACTTATCGAATTTTAGTACCGGTTGCCAATCCCAGCACGCAGAAAGGTTTACTGCGACTAGCGGTAGCGCTGGCGCAGCCGGCTGCTGGTATGGGTGGTGAGGATTTACAGTCGGCGGCGGTTCATCCTCTGAGTTTGATAGAATTAAATGATGACTATGCCTTTGAAAGTACGCCTGCGGAAGCCGATCGCATTATTCAAGAACGCCGCTCGAAATTATCAGAATTGATTGAGAGTTTGGAAGTGCCGGAGGCACAAAAATTCGTACATCCCATCATTCGGGTTACTAATGATGTTGCCAGGGAAACGGCACAAATTGCGGAAATAGATCGCGCGGATTTGATTTTAGTAGGATGGCACAGGCCAACTTTTAGCAGCAACCGTTTGGGAGGACGTGTCGGCCAAATTCTCAGCAACGCTAAGGTGGATGTAGCAATTTTTGTTGACAGAGGCCGGGAAAGGTTGAATAACTTGTTAGTACCTTACGCGGCAAACATTCATGATGATTTGGGTTTAGAATTGGCGCTGAGACTATTAGTTAATAGCGAGGAACGCCGTTTGACGGTGCTGCGGGTGGCGGTTGACGGGGAAGCTGAAAACAATCTGAGTTACGAGTTTGGGCGAGTGATGGATCAGTTACCAGTTGAGGTGCGATCGCGCATTGAGACTCCGATTGTGGAGGCTGCTGAGCCAATTCAAGCAGTAGTAGCGGCTTCTGCTAATGCTGATTTAACTATTGCGGGTACGAGTCGGGAGTGGGGAATTGAGCGCCAAACTTTGGGACAGTATACTGATGAATTGGCTGTGCAGTGTCATTCTTCGCTACTGATTGCGCGGTGTTACGTTAAAGTGCGATCGCACTTGGCATCGGTACTCAGTCAAACTACTCAGTATTAGTCATGAGTAGGGGCGCACTGGGCATTTTACCCAATTACCGATTACCAATTACCAATTACCAAGATGATGAATCATTTAAGCCTCAAATCCCTGGCATTTTACGGGATTGCGATCGGCTCAGTTTCACTGCTGTTTAAAGTAGTAACTGCTTACGGGGAAGCAAATTTAAAGGCGGCCCCGGCAATTGCGGGAACTTATCGCTTCGATCCTAAAAGTTTGCCCGAATGTCTGAATTCTGATGTTTTGGTATTGACAATCGAGCAATCGGGTGTTTATTTGAGCGGTAATTTGCGATCGGGCAGCAGGGAGGGCAGGGAAAAAACAGCCCAAGAGAAACCTTCTCTATTTGGTAGGTGGGAAACTCAAGGATTGAACTTGTCGGGTGCGGTTCCTAATTTAGCGGGTTGCAGGGACTCCACAGCAACCGGTCAAAACAGTTCTGTTAAAATGCGCGGAATTGTGGAGCAAGAAAGCCTCAAGGGAAAAATTAGTCTAACTGATAAGACGGCGGCTACTGATTTTACTGCTCAAAGAGAAGCGGCGGTGCAACCCCAGAAGCAGGAAGATTGATCGATCCCAATAGAGAATAAGAAAGGGGAAATGGGTAATTCTTGGTCGCTTTCCGACAGAAAGCATCCAGGATACCCGCCACGTAATTCATCCGTCCAGAAATAAAAAACCTGTATCCGATAAAGGAACCCCAGAATTTATCCGTGGGATCAATGCTTCAATTCTAAAATCTAAAATCTAAAATCTAAAATCGCGCAATCGATTGACTCTCCCCTTCTCCCCCCTCAAGAAGCAAGGAATCACAAAGCGGCGGGGTGGGGGAGTGGGCGATCGAACTCCGGCCGCCGGAGCTCGCCCGCGACGGTCGGTTGCTGCTAAATTAGAAAATATACCTAAAAGTCAATGATAAAAATAAAGTATCCCAGAGAAGTTCTTGGTTGAGAATTTGTCTTGCTCAAGACCCCCCGTGCCCGTATAGTTTGTTTGGAATGGATGTTGCCGTGATATTAATGCCGTCAGAAACTTCGCTTACCCAGTCAAACCCGTTGATTTTAGACAGTTTGCCAGACTTGTCGCCCTCCGATGGGGGATGTCCCCGCCGAGCCAGATTGCAAATTGACTTGATGTTGCTGGCGATCGAAGCCTTGTATCTCGGAGGTGCAGAAGAAATGCTGGCTGTGTCAAGGGACCTGGAATTGGAATCAATTATCAAAAATCGGGTTGCTCTTTGGCTGATGCGTAATACTAACCCGCTGAGACGCTACACCCAGCGCCGCTCCCTTACGATGGTGGAGGCAAAAGCGCTGGTGGCGATCGCCTGTAATATGGCGCGCAAGTTAACCGCCACAATTCGGCAGTTGCTGCTAGACTCCCAGCAGTTGCGATCGAAAAATATCCCCCTCAACCAGAACCAGTCGCTGGCGGAGTATTTAGAACGCTTTCGAGCTCACTTTCGATCGCGCATGAACCCCAAGCGATCGCTAGTTGCAGCTTACGATTCCGACGACAAGCTCAACGAACTAGCTTTGAACTTGTTGAGCAAACTGCTATTTTGTACAGGCACAGCCGGAATGCAGCGCTTCTGGGTTAGCCTGTTTGATGGAGAAGTTGAATAAAAAATGACTATTAGGCGTCAGTACAGTCTGCCAAATTGCACCCTGGTTCTAGAAGGGTTGAGCGATGGATCGGCAGCCAGCCAGTTAGATTTACGGCCGGTGCTTTCAATATTAATGAGCGCTGAATGCTATGTTACAGGTCTTGGCGAGCCTTTAAGCGGGGGACGGGAGTTTTTTGAAAGCTTGGTGAGGGCCGTCAGCAGCTACGCTCAAGAATTTATGAGCGGAGTGCATTATCCCGATCGCTACGGCCCGAATGTGGGTATGGTGCAGTTGCACAGAATTGACGGGAATTTGCACCGATTGACCGTTCTACCCGCCTCCACAGGCAGCGCCACCCAAATCGATCAAAAAACAGAACTGTCGGCAAAAGTGGATTTGACGACGGTACAGCTATTTGACTTGGTAGAGGCGATCGATCAGTTTTTTGCCGACACGCAGACACTGCCGGAATTGTCGCTGCAATTAACCCCAATTTCCAAGCGTTACGTCAAGTCGGCCGAACCTTTGGCGAAGCGGACTTTACCTGCTGTCGTGGGGGTGTCGAGTTTGGCTTTGGCTGCGATGGCGTTTTTCTTGGTGCCGATACCGGAAGTCCAGCGGCCGAGAGATCCGGTGCCGCAGCCCAATCCTGCAGGCCAGAATCAGGGGACGCCGAATCCGGGCGGATCGGGTTCGCCTAATCCCAATCCCACGCCCCCTGCTGACGGTTTGCTGCCTGGGACTCAAACTCCGAACGCTGAATCGCTTTCGCCGACTCCGATCCCCGCGCCGCAGCCGGACGCTTCACCGTTGGCCACACCGCAGTCGAGCACTTCGCCGGAAAGCACGCCCACTCCTGTTGCGGAAGGTTTGGCAAGCCCAGATGTGGCAGCGGTGCCAATTACAGATCCAGGGGAAATTGACCTGTTGAGGGGCAAACTTTCCCAGCAAATTGACGGAGTTGTGAAGGATAAGCCTCCGGTTGATGCGGAGTTGGTTTATCGGGTGAGTGTGGCCCCAGACGGGGCGATTGTCGGTTACAAGCCGGAAAATTCGGCAGCAGTCGATCGATCAGAAACGCCGTTGTCTGAGTTGCTTTACCAACCGGTTGGCACCAGGACACCTGCGGAACCGCTGGCTGATTTCCGCGTAGTTTTGGCACCAGACGGCACTGTTCAAGTCACTCCTTGGTAATGGTTAACTGTTGACTGTTGACTGTTAACGGTTGACTGTTGACTGTTAACGGTTGACTGTTGACTGATACCAAATCCCGCTTAAATGCTGCCTCATACCATGTCCGATCGATCGCGCATAATACAATTGCCGGGGCGGGTTTTTGAGATTGTCGGTTTTTAGCAAATATTGTTGGTGAACCCGCCCCTACAGGAATCAGGGTAATTGACCGGACATGATATCAATCTCTTAGTCTGGGGAGGCAGACTTGGTTTTTCTAGTAGCGATTTAAATCGCCGAATCATCTACAAACCGATTGCTGATTCAAAACCCTGTTGGTGCGATCGGCTTAATGTCTGGGTCAAATCCTCCAACTTGATTGGTGCGAATTATCCACAAAAAAGCTCCTTGTTTTAATAAAACTTTGGCTATTTCATCTTGGGTTCGCCTCGGCAGCATTGTTCGGTAACTAATAGCAGTTTTTATCAGGGTTGCTATACCTGCAAAAAAGGTTTTTTTCAGTTCCGCATCAATCCCCGCCAATGTCGAATTTTTCCGCCAATCTGGACGAACAATTCCGAGGGGCATTAATACTTTTTCTAAACTCTCTCCTAAAGCTACTAATTGGTGAAACCTTTTGCTTTGTGCGTCGGTGGGATGTGTTTTTAACCAGTCTTGAATCTGAGGATTTGACTCTATTTCGGAAGTGATTTTTTTAATTGTGGCGTAAATTGCCTGACTTGAATCTTGGACGCAAGAAGTTGCTGGCGTGACTAAACTTGCGCCGGTGCCGTCTCCGCTGCGGTAGCGGGCCATCATGATATCTAGTTGCTGGTTTAATTCGGTTAAAGGTGACAAGGTGATGCCGTCAAAATCGTAGTCGCAACACACGCAGTCTAATTTACAGATGATATCGCAAACCGGGCGATCGCCCAACCAGCCGCGCTGCAAGTCTCCCATGTAGCTTTGCCATTTGCTGGAACCGGCAACAATTCCGTCGGGATTGTGGGCGTAAACTTGTTTGTATTCTATGTCAAAACGCAGTTCGCTGGTAAAGCGATCGCGCACTACTTTTGCTACTCCGAAAGCAAAATGTCCGGTGACAATTCCCAGGGGTTGCCGTTCGCCTTTTTTGCCGCCGATACCCCCGAAACTGTGAATCACTATCCCGATATCTCCTTCTTGCCAAGGAGAGATTGAAGCGTTTTCTTTAGCGTCATTTGGGGTTAACAATACTATTTTTGCTTGCCCTTTTTGGGCTGGTGTATTTTCCCAATTTTGGCTGCTTAAATAATCGATAGATTTTTTTAGTCCGAAATGTGTTTCATCTGGGATTAATTGGGCAATTTTGCGGGGTTCGATTGCCTGTACTACAAATATACTGTCTTCGTCTCTTTCGCCGTAAATGTACCAGCCTTCTGGATTTAAGGGCGATTGTTCGATTAGGTGATTGGTAGACCTCGCTACGCCATTTTTGTCTGGCTGTACTTGTGGAATCCGAATGATTTCGGCGGCGCCGTCAAATTGTTGAGATGTTTTGTTGAAATGCCGGACAATAAATTTGTCGCTGTCGCGTTCTTTTCGCTGTAAAATAGAGACTAAGGCGCAGAAACGTCCGATAATTTGTACTGGTTCGCGATCGATCGTGAGTTCCTGGCGATCGCTGCTGCTATAATGAATCGCAATCACCGGCCTCCGCAGCATCACAGTCACGCTGTCTTCAAGTCTGCTGCCTGCTAGAGTTTCTAAAGGCCCGACATTTCGCCAGCCGTTTAATCTATCTGGATGGATGTTGCCAGATTTTTGACTTTTTTGAGTTTCTTGTGTGAAGTTTATATCTTGACTGACTGCGTGGACAAAAAACTGTACTTCGCGATTTGTACTCCATTTCAAAAATGCTGTTTTGCCAATAAAGTTTTTATATTTTTTGGGTGCATTTATTACTTCAAAAAACACTGTGCCGTAGGGCAGCCGCTGTTCGTTTGATGGCAAAATTAAGCGCCCGTGCCAAAGAGCGATCGGCTTGTAGAGATAGGCAACTGCTGCTGATTTTTCGCAGATTATCTCCGGCTCAATCGCTCTTGAAATATCGCTTTTGCCTCCAAAAATAGTAGCAGTTAAATTGCCGTCACTTTCTACGAATCTGGGTTCTAAAAAAACCTTTTCAGGTTCGGAAATATGAGCGGTTGAATTGCCCGTCTTTCTGGTGAACGAGCGTATAAAAAAATGGCGGTTTCCCTCCAATTTCGCTTGCAACCAATTAAGAAAAATCCGAATAAAAATAAAAGCTGTTAGACCGGAAATAACAGCCAGAACTATCAGCCCCAGGGTCAAAATGAATTGGTTAAAAGACTGACCTGACACTAGAAAAATTGTGGGCCATATCCAAGAAAATGCCGCCATAATATCTAAAAACGAGTTTTAGGTTCGATCCAGTCTGTGCTGGCTTGACTGCCGAAAACTAGGGGTTTGTCCTCGGTGACTGCTACTGTTTGCCCTGTCATATCCACTGCACAAAGAGGCCAAGATCGATCGCCCAAATTGCCTGCGCGGAACAGAACTTTTCCGGGACAAACTTGACTCCAACCCAACAATACAGCATGAGTGTAAAGACTGCGAGCAGGAGCAACGGTATAAGTGTAATTATCATTTTTGTCCCAAATGACACCGTAGTCGGACATATCGGAAGAGTTGAAAAGTGCTTCAAATTCGCGGGCGAGAATGCGGGAACCGTCTTGATTCCAAGAAACAGGCACTAAAATGGCGATCGTCCCGGACATATCTGTATCATCGCTAGCATACATCCCACTTTCGGCCAGTGGCGAAGCAGCCGCCACTGTTTGCAGTTCGCCGGTTTTGAGATTTTCCACAAACATGACGCTGCTAACCCGACATCGGGAGAATTCCGGCTGTACTTGCAACTCAATTCGACTGTAAGCTGCGTATTGGCCGTTAGTTGATACTAGAGATGGACTGCGATAATAGCGGAGGCCTGTGCCTGCAGTGGAGCTCACTTTAGCATGAGTGGCACTAATCCACTCCCAAGGAACGGGATAAGGGCTATTTAAAGGGTCAGTCATCGGTTTTTTTTCCAAAAGTTTTACTGAATTATCCAACAGATTCAGGCTGGCACGCAACGGACTAGAAACCAGGTTTCTAGTCCGTTGCGTGCCACCAAACCACAGATTTATATAAACCGGGTTTCTTTTTTATATTTTAGATTGGAGGACAAATCTCAAATCTCAAATCTCAAATTTCAAATCGGATAGGTAAGATAGTATCGAAATTAATGTGGTCTGTACACGGAGAGGGATGAAATATGACGCGATCTTTTAACCAAAAACCTTCAATCCCCCCCACTCGCGTCTCCAAGTCGCGGGGAAAAGGTTTGCTTGTACTGTCGCTGATTTTTCGACTGCTGCTGCTGGGGGTGGGCAGCGGTTTTGCGTGGGTTTTGGGGATGGCGATCGCTCAAATTTATCCGTCAGGGGCGACGGAAATGCCGATCGCAGAGAGATTGCTGCGTGTAACTCAAAATTTGACCTCCAGCCCGAAACGCGCCCCAGCAACGCCAATTCCGGCACTCCCGCCACCAACCGCTACACCGACTCCCCAGTCAACAGTCAGTCCTGCCCAGAGAGAGAAATTGCAGTCGGATTTGAGACAGTTGCAGGGCGAACTCAACGCGCTGATTGGTCGCACTGCCGCTTTGGAGAGTCAGTTGGGCAGCAGCCGCCCGACGGAAACTTTGGAAAAGCGTTTGCAGTTGATGTCGCGGGAATTGGCGGGGCCGGAAACGGCGGCAACTCCTGTTCCGCCTTTACCGGCGATCGGCAGCAGCCCCAGTCTGAACCCTGAAACGGTGAATACTGCCCCACAGAATGCCAATAATCCGGTGTTTGGGGGAGATGGGCTGATGGTGACTCTGCCCAGCGATGTTTTGTTTGATACTGGCAGCATTTCTTTGCGCGCGGGCACAAGTGCGATTTTGGACAATTTGGTGGCGGAGTTGGGCAATCACGAGGGGGCAACTGTGCGGGTTGCGGGCCACACTGACGACGCGGGGGAAGCGGCGGATAATCGCAATGTGTCGTTTGCCCGGGCTCAGGCTGTGGTGCAGTATTTGTCTGGTGTGCTCGGTCAGAAGTATCATTGGGTGGCGATCGGCTATGGGGAAAGTCGCCCTTCGGTAGACAATAGTTCTGATACTAATCGGCAGCGCAACCGCCGCATTGAGGTGGCAATTAGTCCTTAGTTTTTAGTCATCAGTCATCAGTTATCAGTCGGCAGACTTGTAGATACTGTTGAAGTGTTAATGGTAGCGATCGAATAATTGGAGTCAATCGATTTTAGATTTTAGATTTTAGATTTTAGATTGACTTGCGCGAGATAAATGCGGGGGCAATAAGTGATTTTCGATTTTCGATTTTGGATTGATTCCACGGATAAATAACGTGGCGGGTACCACATGAAGAAATTCGTGGTCATATCACATCCGGTTGAACCGGAATGATTTAATCGCAGAGGGCACAGAGGACGCGGAGGAAGAGAAGAGAGAGATGAATAATTCCGATGCCAACGGGTTTGATATCGAACGGCTTCTGGGATGTTAAAATTGCTGTTGTGAATTTAAGATCAAACCTGGCAACTACGGAATTATACCCAAGTACGAGTGTCCCCGCGATCGGTCACGTAAGCGCTGAACTCCGAAAATTATTATTCCGATGCCAACAGAAACGATATAAATTGTATGTTTCAATTCCCTACTCCCCTTCTCCTCTTCTCCCCTGCTGTCACGCCGAAGGTGTAAGAGGTGGCAAGTCAGAATTATTTTTAGCCCGATCTATTGCCTCTCGATGTTCGCTCCTAAGTTTCGGTTTTAAATACAAGTTCTCAATCAAAGCTGCCACTCCCGCAAACCAAGGCGGCACAATTACTGCCCCAATAATTCCTAATACTTGAACGCCTCCCAATACAGACAGCAATTGATATAAAGGATGCACACCAACCGAGGAACCAACCAGCAAAGGATCGAGTACGTAAGTTTCTAAATTCTGGATAATTACAAATAACAGTAATACCCACAAAAGTACCCAGCCACCTTTAGCTAATGCTACAATTAATGCTGGTACTGCTCCCAATACTGGGCCGATGAACGGAATCAAGTTTGTCACACCTGCGATCGCACCCAAGCCTAAAGCAAATTCCGGCATTCCCAAAATGCTTAAACCTGTGGTAATAAATATCCCTAAAATGCCCGAAACTAACACTCGCCCGCGAATATAGCTCCCCATTCTTTGACCAATTGGCGCCACTTGTGCGGCTAATCTTGTATCCCAAGGTTTTGGGAAAAATTGCACCAAACTTTTGATTAATGTGTCGCTGTCGGCAACCATGTAACCGGAAATAAATAATGCTAAAACTAAGCTGAAAAAACCGCCTAGAATGCCTCTGGTTAAACTGTACGATCGCAAAACCAGTTGTTGACTCGATCGAATCAGCCAATTAGTCAGCGATTGAGTGTCCACCAGACCCACCAAGGTTGGGGCGTCGTCGGTTAGGCGACTCAATAGATTAGTTGCCACAGTTCGCAAACTTTCGACATAAACTGGTAACTGCCGCAGCAGTAACTCTATTTGTTCGATGACTGTGGGCCCGATTAACACTACCGTCCCGCTAAATCCACCGATGAGAGTTAAATAAACCATAATCACCGCCAGCCAGCGGGGAACCCGCATCGTTTGGGCCCAATTAACGATCGGGACGATCGAAGCAGCCAGCACAACTGATATCATCAGAATTACTAGCAGGCTCCGCAATTGCCACAGCAGCACTAGCAGCAAGGACGATGCTACAATTAGCAGCAAGTTAGGTAAAGAAATGGTAATCCGCTGTTCTGACATGATTATTCTGACAAAATTGAGTAATGATATTGTTGTCGATCGTGTCACTCTCTATTTTATGATAAACGATATGATATAAATAATATAATTAAGATTATGAAGTCGCTCTTAAAACCCGTTGAATGGATCGGCAGTTCCCGTGACGACTTGCGCGACTTTCCTGAAGATGTTCAGCAAATTATGGGTTTTGCTTTGTACCGCGCTCAACTGGGTAAAAAGCATCCTGATGCTAAACCGCTTAAAGGATTTAAAGGTGCTGGCGTTCTAGAAATTGTTGAAAATTTTGATGGAGACACTTACCGAGCTGTATATACCGTAAAATTTGAAGGAATAGTCTATATTCTTCATGCTTTTCAAAAAAAATCAAAGCAGGGAATTGCTACCCCCAAGCAAGATATAGATTTGATTGAATCTCGACTTAAGCGTGCCAAAGAACACTACAAAAAATATTTAGAACAGCAAGAAGTGGAGGAACAAAATGACTGAAAAAATAAAAGTGCATTCCAGTAGTGGAAATGTTTTTGCTGATTTAGGGCTACCCAATCCAGAGGAATTACTGATTAAGGCAGAACTAGCTCATCAGATTAGTGAATTAATTTCGGAACGCCAACTAACCCAGAACCAAGCAGCAAAGCTATTAGGAATCGATCGACCTACACTCTCAGCATTGATGCGCGGTAAATTATTAGATTTCTCTACGGAACGCCTATTTCGTTTTCTCAACGCACTCGGCAGCAACGTAGAGATTAGGATTGCCCACTCGCCACCAAATGTTCAAGCTAAAACTCACATTGTCGTAGCATCATAAGTAAACAAACAAGTAAAAAATTAAAAGATTAATATGCAATCACCACCTTCAAATAAAGATTTGTCAACCATTTCATCTATAAAATCACCAACGCTGTTTTACGAATGGCAAAACTATCGCTGTGCTTATGATGTTTATAACCCAACTACTGCGACAGAAGATAGCATCCCTTTGTTATTAATTCACCCGATAGGAGTTGGTTTGTCAAGAATCTTTTGGCATAGATTTTGTGAGAGTTGGTACAAAGCAGGGAACAGTAATCCGATTTATAATCCCGACCTTTTGGGCTGCGGCGATTGCGAAATGCCGGCTGTGGCCTGCTATCCTGACGATTGGGCGGCACAGTTGCAGTATTTCTTGGAAACTGTAGTCAAAAAACCTGCGATCGTCCTCGTGCAAGGTGCTTTACTGTCTGTAGGCTTGGCTTTAGCAAAAAAGCAGCAGGAAAGCGGCTCAAATTTAATTCGCGGCTTAGTTCTCGCAGGGCCTCCAGCTTGGGCGGTGATGAACAAACATTCGACAGAAAGACAGCAAAGAATTGTCTGGAATTTGTTAAATTCTCCCCTGGGAAACGCTTTTTACCGCTACGCCAGACGCGCTGAGTTTTTGCGTTCTTTTTCTGTGAAACAACTGTTTGGCGATGCGGCACAAGTTGACAGCGAATGGTTGGATGCTTTGCAGGCTGGGGCGGCCAATCCTGACAGCCGTCACGCGGTTTTCTCGTTTTTAGCGGGGTTTTGGCGCCAGGATTATAGTAACACGATTCAAAAGTTCGATCGACCTGCACTCATTGTCATGGGAGAAAAAGCCTCAAGCATCAGTCAAGCGGGTAAGGAAGAGAAACCGGATGAAAGATTAGCGCAATATTTAGCTTATTTTCCCAATGGGGAAGGTTTATTAATGCCGGGGCGCAATGTTTTGCCCTATGAATCCACCGCAGAATTTGTCGCGGCTGTTGCCGAATTTGTGAACAAGTTAAATAAAACTTAAATCTATTTGTGGAGTTATTATCTAATAATAACTGATATCGTTTCCGGTTGCATCGGTATTGTTCAAATACTCAACAGTTAACAGTCAACAGTCAACAGTCAGAACCAGTTGTCTCATGCTTCCGGCTCGTCCAAAGACTGGCGTAATGTTGCAATAACATCCTCGGCTGACTGGTGTCGAAATTTGCCTGTACGGAAATCAGCTAAGGTTCGTTGGGCATCAGCAGCTATTTCCGCGCGGACACTCTCGCGGTGACGGTTTTGCAGGATTTTTATCAGCATTTCCTGCTGTTCGTAGGACAGTTGTAAAGCAGTTTCTAGCACTTGGTCGAGGGTATTCATAGAGCTAGGCTATTACCTCTAAGGTTGAACAAATTGCGAAGTTGAGTAAATTATATCGCTTATTCAAAGACTAGGCTACACTAAAAAAAATGTACTAAACTCGGTTTGGTCATGAGCGATCGCAAAATCATTACTATCGAACCAGGTAAACGCGGTGGAAAGCCTTGCATCAGGCGAATGCGAATTACCGTTTATGATGTGTTGGGTTGGCTGGCTGCGGGAATGTCTCACGCAGAGATTCTAGACGATTTTCCAGAGTTGACGGAGGAAGACATTAGAGCGTGTTTAGAATTCGGCGGTTGAAACCGCTTCTTGTCAAACAAAGTCTGCCTCCGCAGACTATGAATTTAGTTTCAACCACGATGCCAGATGGTTGTACCATCCTTTTGATCGATCAAAGTAATCCCATTATCCTTAAGCTCGTTGCGGATGCGATCGCCCTCAGCAAAATCCCTAGCTTTCCGAGCATCTTTCCGCTGCTGAATCATCACCTCAATCTCCCCATCACTCAAACCATCAACAGCATCATTGCTGTCACCTTCCGGCTGAACTTCTAAACCCAAAACCCCCGCCAAACTCACCAATGTCAGCCATTTTTGCTGCAACAAATCCGGCGCAGTTTCTGTTTTTCCCTGATGCACTAAAACATTGCCTTCTTTGGCCAATTCCTTAGCCAATTCAAACAAAATCGTCACAGCGCCGGGAGTATTGAAATCATTGTCCATCGCTGATTGGAATTCCTGCACAGCTTTGCTATCCTGTCCAGTTTTCTCAACGTCCCAATTCAGTTGAGAACCGTAGCGCAGCCCAAACAGCAAACCTTCATTGATGGTATTCCAGCCATTTCTAGCGCTAGCGATCGCCTCTTCGGTAAAATCAATTTGACTGCGATACTGCGCCATCAACACAAACAGCCTCACCGCCATCGGTTCCACCGCTTTTGCATTCTCGCTTTGATTCTTACTCCCATCCTGCGTAGGGGCGGTGCCCCCGTGCCCGCCCTGGGCTGCGGGGGGGTTAGATTCCAAATCGCCCGACCAATTCCCATCCAACAAATCGCGAATTGTAATAAAATTGTGCAAAGATTTCGACATCTTTTTGCCATTGACAGTCACAAAAGCATTGTGCATCCAATAATTAGCAAGCGACTTGCCAGTCGCGGCTTCAGATTGAGCAATTTCGTTTTCGTGGTGCGGGAAAGTTAAATCGGAACCGCCGCAGTGAATGTCAATTGTTTCGCCCAAGCAATCGCGCACCATCGCCGAACATTCGATGTGCCATCCGGGACGACCTTTTCCCCAAGACGACTCCCAAGCAGGTTCTCCCGGTTTAGCGCTTTTCCACAGGGCAAAATCAGAGGAATCTTGCTTTTTTTGAGCTTCTATTTCTGCGGTTTCCAATCTACCGCTAGCCCCTGCCTGCATTTCTTCCAACTTGCGGCCGGAAAGTTTTCCGTAATCGGCAAACTGCCTCACGTTGTAGTAAACGTCGCCGCCGTTCGCATAGGCATAACCTTTATTTTCTAATTCGTGAATCAGCCGTTTAATGCCGTCGATTGTATGGGTGGCGCGGGGATATTCATCGGCCCTGAGAATATTCAGTTTGTCCATATCTACGAAATATTCATCGATGAAGCGTTCCGCCACGGCTTCCATTCTGGAATTGGTTTCGCGGGCGCGATCGAGAATTTTGTCGTCAATATCTGTAAAATTCTGCACGTAGCGCACATCGTATCCCCGCCACATCAGATAGCGGCGCACCATGTCCCAAACAATGTAAGCGCGGGCGTGGCCGACGTGGCAGTAATCGTATACCGTAACGCCGCAGCAGTACATCCGCACCTTTCCTGGTTCGAGGGGCTCAAAAGGTGATTCGCGACGGGTCAAGCTGTTGTAAAGCGTTAGAGTCATTCGATTTTAGATTTTAGATTTTAGATTTTAGATTTTACAAGATTTACGCAGAAGCTCTATGTGTAGGGTGTGCAGTGCCCACCTTATCTGTATAGGTAGCGTCAAACCTTTTTTGGGTTCAGGAATGTTGGTTTGTAGTTGCGATCGCCCGTTAGCGAAGCTAGCACAAGAGTACCGCCCAACTGCCAGCCTACCAAATTTTGTACTAAATCTCCTCTATCCATAGTACCGCCCTGGCCGACTCAATCTCACATCTAATTTATGTCAGGAAATGTTGACAATTGTTTCCCTGACGATCCCCACAAGCGCTTAATTGTCAAGATTCCCTGACAAAGTGATCCCCAAAATCACGAAAATGCGTATAAGTACCCAGAATTAAAGGAAAAGACCCCTTGACCCGATCGCAAGTTGTCTGCAACATTGAGTCATGACAAAACGATCCCAAAGAAATGCTTCGATTAAGCAGCACTGGGAGTCGAATAGCGCGTGTGCTGCCAGCACAGCGTTGCTAGCAGCACCGATCGCACTCACAAAATCGATCTTGTCAATCAAGAATCGACAGATAAAGCTTTATTTAGATCGAACGGTGCGCGCAGAAGCCAATAAGTCCAAACCCTCGATCGCATGGGGGAAAAGACAAGCTAAAAACAAGCAAGGCTTCAAAGGTTGGAGAGATTTGGAAGCTCGATAATATGTAGATTTAAAAGAGTTTCTAACTCAAAAAGTCAACACATTTGTGTTGGAAGAAAAAATCTAACCCGCCATCCTAAATTAGTGGAGAACCAACTCATGGCAAAAGAACGCCCACCATTAGAAGAGATGACTTTGCGACAACTCCGCAGAGTTGCTAGCGAATGTGGAGTCTCTCGCTACAGCCGGATGCGGAAATCGCAACTCCTGGCATCAATTCAAGAAATTCAGCGCACCAAATTTTCCTACAGCCCATCTCGCAAACTAGAGGCACAAGAAGCAGTGGAAGCAGCAAAGTTTGAACTCGGTCAAGAAGATAGAACAGGCGGTTCTTTGTCGTCTGTAGATGAAGGTTTAGCAGATTTGCCCAACGGCTACGGCGAAAGCCGGGTGGTTTTAATGCCCCGCGACCCAGAATGGGCCTACACTTACTGGGACATTCCCAACGATCGCAAAGAAGAATTGCGTCGCCAAGGAGGACAGCAACTCGCCCTGCGGATCTACGACGTTACAGATGTTAACCTCGACACTCAAAGCCCGCACAGCATTCAAGAATATCCCTGCGACGAACTGGCGCGGGAATGGTACGTGCCAATCCCCGTGAGCGATCGGGACTACGCGATCGACATCGGCTACCGCTGTGCAGATGGTCGGTGGCTGGTATTAGCTCGATCGGCTGAAGTCCGCGTTCCTCCCGTCTATCCCAGCGACTGGATTGAAGATCAATTCATCACCCTCGACTGGGAAGAAGAATTGCAGGGCAAAACCTTCGCCGAACTGGTTCCTCCGGCCAAGAAACTCGCAAAAGCAGTCAATGGCGGTGGTTACAGCACCAGCAACGCCATCTACGAACAAATCTTCGGCATGGCAGAATCTGCCGAATCCCTGCGCGTAGCGGGTTCTGTCTTCGGTTCCATGCAGCACGTCGCCGGTTCCGTCCAGCAAGTCGGCATCCACGAACAAGCTCTCAGTTCCTACGTGTTCCCCTCCGGCGTCGGAATGTGGGCGGCTCCCACCATGTCCGGCCTCACCGCGTCGGGTGTCGGTATGTCCGGCCTCACCGCGTCGGGTGTCGGTATGTCCGGCCTCACCATGTCGGGTGTCGGTATGTCCGGTCTCACCATGTCAGGTTTCGGTATGTCCGGTGTCGGTATGTCGGGAGTTGGCTTCGCCGCCCCGATGCGCCCCCGCCAGTTCTGGTTAGTTGCTGATGCCGAACTGATTGTCTACGGCGCCACCGAGCCTGACGCTACCGTCTACGTAGGCGGACAGCCGATTAAACTCAATCCTGACGGCACTTTCCGCTTCCAGATGTCTTTCCAAGACGGCTTAATCGACTATCCGATTTTTGCAGTAGCAGCAGACGGCGAACAAAACCGCGCCATCCACTTGAAATTCAACCGCGAAACCCCAGAACGGCGCACCAATACCAAGCAGGATGCTGTTGTGGAATGGTTGGGCTAATCGCTCGCGGTCGATCGAGCAACGGGCGATCGTGCAGGTTTGTGCCAATTTTTTAACCATCACAAGGCATAGCCTCAGCCGATCGTAATTTGTTAAGGTTAATCCCAGACAACAACCCATAACACCCCCTATACACCGTTCTCCTGTTTTGAGGAGCGGTGTTTTTTGTATGTAGGATCGCGAATTAAATAACTTACAATTTTAATTGTTATTGTGGGATGGGCGGGACGCCCATCCCACTTTCAAAAGTGGAAGTTATTTAATTCTCATTCCTTAGTTTGTATTTAGGATTTACTCAGAAACCGGGTTTTTATTGGAGAATAGATCGTCGATCAGGCGATCGACAAAAGTTATACCAATGCTTAAAAGTAGGGATAAATATAGATTGGATGCGAGCATCTGTAGGGACTTAGGCTGGGTGTAAGTCCCTACTTTGTTTCATCTGAGATATTGCACAATTCTCAATTACTTGTTTAGGAACAGGCTTTTCGGCCTGTTCCACAAGAGATGAATTTCATTGTGGAACAGGCCGAAAAGCCTGTTCTTGACAATGGTGCAAGATGTGAGTTTCATCCGATTGACAACTGCTATAGCAATCCTAAATGAGTCGTCAACTTTTTACCCCACCCCAACCCTCCCCTTACCAAGGGGAGGGAGTAAGAAATTCACAAATGATTTAGGATTGCTATATATTAGACAATTTTCTCAATATCTCTCTATAGATAGATGTCTACTCAACTCCCCTTCCACCTACTTAAATCAAAATGTGTACTCTTCACTCAAGCATTATTAAGTAAGCTAAAGTTTACTTAAACTTTTATTGCACAAACTGGCTAAATCCAGCGAAACAAAAGAAAGCGAGTTATGAGAGAAATAAGGCGATCGCACCGCCATTCCTCAAAAGCAAATGCAAAAAATAAATTCCCTGCTGCAACGAAGCCAGAAGCGTCCCCGTCTTTTAGCCTTATTCGCTGTCACATTAGCCGCCGTCTTACTTTTATTTATTCTGCCGGCACTGACTCAACAGCCAGTCGTGCTCACCATGTTAATGCAAGGTCAAGACCTTGTTAACTGGAAACCCTTTGTCAAAGAATTTGAACAGAAAAACCCCGACATTCGCATCAACCTCATAGAAGGGCCTTTTGACAGCAACCTCATAGAAAATCTTTACACATCTGCCTTTCTTTTAGGCGAATCGCCCTACGACATCATCAACATGGATATTGTCTGGGTTCCCAAATTTGCAGCCGCAGGTTGGGTAAGCGATTTGACAGACAGAATTCCCCCCGAACAACTATCAAAATTTATCCAAGGAAACGTCGAAGGCGGGCGGTATCGGGGCAAACTTTACCGAATTCCCCACGCTTCCGATGCCGGAATGCTTTATTACCGCAAAGACATTTTAGAACAAGCGAAAATTCCAGCCCCGAAAACCTTTGAAGAGATGGTAAAAATCTCTCAAAACTTGCAAAAACAGGGAAAAGCAACTTGGGGTTATCTGTGGCAAGGTAAACAATACGAGGGAGTATCTGCGATGTTTGTCGAAGTGCTCTCCGGTTTTGGTGGCTTCTGGGCAAACCCGCAAACTTTTGAAGTTGGGTTAGATAAACCAGAAGCAATTAAAGCAGTGGAATTTCTCAAAAATACGATCGCCTCTGGCATTTCTCCTCCCGGTGTCACCACCTACGGAGAAGAAGAAACCCGGCTTTTGTTTCAAAACGGCCAAGCGCTGTTTTTGCGAAACTGGCCCTATGTTTGGAAGCTGGCAAATGCCGAAGGATCGAATGTTAGAGGTAAAATTGCGATCGAGCCAATGCTCAGCAGTATCGGTCAAACAGGCGGTTCCTGCTTGGGCGGCTGGGGCTGGGGAATTGCCAAAACCTCAAAACATCCAGAACAAGCGTGGAAAGCAATTCAGTATCTTACCAGCGAGGAAACCCAGCGCAAATTTATTTTACAAACCGGTTTAGTTCCCAGTTACAAATCCCTATTTACCAACAAAGAAATAGTCGCCAAATATCCCCACTACCCGCAACTGCTAAAAGTAGTGGAACGATCATCTTTGCGCCCGCCCCTGGCACAATACGCTCAAGCTTCTGATATTTTGCAGCGCTATTTGAGTTCAGCTTTTACCGGGAGAATGAGTGCAGAACAAGCAATGAAAGCAGCAGCTAGCGAAACTCGTAATTTATTAGGCAGTTTGAAACAACCCCAAGCTTCGTAAATTTGACATCTTGCCTCTGTTAGAAACAGGCAAGATGCCTG
>NZ_JAUBOQ010000020.1:0-86576 GCF_036700325.1 Microcoleus sp. Z1_B2 | reverse complement strand
TTCCACAAAGAGTTAGAAACAGGCAAGATGCCTGTTCCACAAAGAGTTAGAAACAGGCAAGATGCCTGTTCCACAAAGAGTTAGAAACAGGCAAGATGCCTGTTCCACAAACCAGTTAATTCAATTGTGGGGAGTAGGGGTTGGGCTTCTGGCCCGCCAAAAAATAAATTAAAGGTGAACAAGATGCAATTAGACAAGATGCGACAGCGCGAACAAAAAACCGGGTGGATATTAGTAGCACCAGCTTTGATAATTCTGATGCTAGTATTTGCTTACCCAATATTGCGGGCTTTTTGGCTGAGTTTATTCACCCAAAACCTCGGTACAGAATTAAAACTGGTTTTTTCCGGTTTTGCTAACTACAGTCGAATGTTAGGTGACGGGCGTTTCTGGCAAACTTTAGGCAACACCACTGTATTTACTGTCGCCTCTGTTGTGCTGGAATTAATTCTCGGTATGGGCATTGCCTTAGTCTTAAATCAATCCTTCCCAGGGCGCGGCATTGTTCGCACAATCTCCCTGCTACCTTGGGCGTTGCCCACTGCATTGATGGGAGTAGCTTGGGCGTGGATTTTTAATGACCAATACGGCGTAATTAACGACATTTTGAGGCGATTGGGATTGATTCAAAATAGCATTAGCTGGCTGGGAGATCCGACTTTGGCAATGATGGCAGTGATTACAGCGGATGTGTGGAAAACTACGCCCTTTGTCAGCTTGCTTTTGCTAGCGGGATTGCAATCAATTCCCGGTGATTTGTACGAAGCACACGCGATTGACGGCGCTAGTAGCTGGCAGAGTTTCCGTCAAGTTACTGTGCCCTTGCTGATGCCCCAAATTGTGATTGCTGTGCTGTTTCGATTTGCCCAATCTTTCGGCATTTTTGACTTGATTCAGGTGATGACGGGAGGGGGGCCGGCGGGGGCAACGGAGACGGTTTCTATCTACATTTACAGCACGGTAATGAGGTATTTAGACTTTGGGTATGGGGCGGCTTTGGTGGTGTGTACTTTTTTGATGTTAGTGGCAGCAGTTGCGATCGCCACTTATCTGTTATCGAGAGCCCGCATCAATTGATTTTAGATTTTAGATTTTAGATTTTAGATTTGAGGATTGTAGATTGTAGATTTTAGATTGCTGAACGGTTTAAATTTTTCCTTTCATTGGTATAAATTATGTCGATCGCCCGCGAACAACCTAGCAAAAAAACCTTTAACATCCGGCAATTAATCTTGCCAATCTCAGCGCTCTTAATTGTCGCCTATTTCCTCGCACCTATTATCTGGCAGGTGCTAACTTCTTTCAAAGTAAATGCAGATATTTCGGCGATTCCCAACGTCTACATTCCCAAACGAATTACTTTCGAGCATTACCTGTCGCTGTTCCAGCGCCGCCCGTTTGGACTTTACATTTTAAATAGCGCTTTTGTTTCCATTACTTCAACATTACTGTGTTTAGCAGTAGGCGCTCCTGCAGCTTACGCTTTAGCCCGGTTGCGGCTGTGGAGCGAGAAAATCATCCTGGCAACTGTGACGATTGTGACGCTATTTCCGGCGGTGCTGCTATTTTTGGGACTGCTGGAAATTGTCAAAGCTTTGGATTTAGGCAATAATTATTTAGCATTAATTATTCCTTACACTGCGATCAATCTGCCGCTGACAATTTTGGTGATGCGAAGTTTCTTTCAACAGTTGCCAAAAGATTTGGAAGATGCGGCTAAAGTTGACGGCTACAACACTTTTCAAATGCTGTGGCAAATCGTGCTACCGATGACATTTCCCGCGTTAGTCACAACGGGAATTTTGACGTTTATTTCAGCTTGGAACGAGTTTATTTTTGCACTGACATTTATGACTCGCGAATCTCTGAAAACTATTCCCGTCGCAACTGCTCAACTCAGCGGGGTGTCAGTCTTTGAGATTCCTTACGGCCCGATCGCCGCAGCTACTGTTTTGGGAACTTTGCCCTTGGTTTTGCTGGTTTTGGTGTTCCAGCGGCGCATTGTTCAGGGTTTAACAGCGGGGGCAGTAAAAGGATAAATCGATTTTAGATTTTAGATTTTAGATTTTAGATTGAACTGGTTCCTAGGCTGTGCCTGGGAACGAGTCAAACAACACAGTCAACAGTCAACAGTCAACAGTCAACAGTCAACAGTCAACAGTCAACAGTCAACAATCAACAGTCAACAGTCAACAGTCAACACTTTAAAAATCATGGCAAAATTGCAACTCAAAAACCTCAATAAAACCTACAGCCCTAAAGTTGTTCCCGTGAAAGACATTAGTTTGGATGTCAGCGAAGGGGAATTTCTGACGTTGCTGGGGCCTTCGGGGTGTGGTAAATCTACGACGCTGCGGTTAATTGCAGGGTTGGAACAGCCGACTAGAGGCGAGATTAGAATTGGCGATCGCGATGTCACTTATCTCAGACCGGGCGATCGGGATATTGCAATGGTTTTTCAAAGTTACGCGCTGTATCCGCACATGACAGTATACGAGAATATGGCGTCGAGCCTCAAACTTCGCAAAATCTCCTCCAGCGAAATCAATCGGTTAGTGACGGAAGTTGCAACATCCCTGGGATTGACGGAATTAATCGATCGCAAACCAGGAAAACTATCAGGCGGACAGCGGCAGCGAGTGGCCCTCGGCCGCGCTTTAGTGCGCCAACCGGAAGTATTTTTGCTCGACGAACCTTTGAGCAATCTCGACGCATTATTACGGGAAAAAGTTAGGGCCGAACTTAAACAATTGTTTTCCTCCCAAAAAGCTCCGGTAGTGTACGTAACTCACGACCAAACCGAAGCAATGACGCTTTCTACCAAAGTCGCAGTTCTCAACTGCGGCAACGTGCAGCAGCTCGATCCGCCACACTTAATTTATACTCGTCCGGCCAATCAGTTTGTAGCTGGTTTTGTGGGCAGCCCGCAAATGAATTTGCTCGTGCTTAAATGCCAGGGCAATTTTGCTAAGTTGGGGGAGTTTGGAGTTCCACTCCCAAATATGCCGACTGTGCCGCCAGAAATTGTGTTGGGAATTCGCCCCGAACACGTCGGCTTTGCAGATGCAGAGGCCGGCAAGATGTCGGCCCCAGAGGCAATTAAAGGTGAGGTTTTTTTAGTGGAAAACTTGGGAATGCAAAATTTAGTTAGCGTCCGAGTTAAAGGTTTGGAGTCTGTAACGGTGCGGGCTTTAGTGCCAAATGACCGCCACTGGAATTCCGAAATTGTAGAGCTGGTTTTTCCGTCTCAGTTGCTGCACTGGTTTGACGTGAAAACGGGCGATCGCTTGCAATAAGAATTCGCCCTGCATACCATGCTTGATTAAAAATTGTCTAACCATGTGTATAAAAATATTTTTTTTGCTTCTAACTAAGTTATGACTTTAGTTAGAGGTAGAACTATTTGGCTGCTGTTAACGTGATATTCATGTGTGAAAAAGCTAATTGGCTCACACATAGGTTGCGTGTTTACCAGATTTTATCGTTAACCTATAACTCTATTTAGGTGGTCGATCGCAAGTTAAAGCTAAGTTGGCTTTACCTCGCATTAGCTGCTAAATTTGGAGCGAGTCAATTAGATGAAAAAATGTTGAAAATTATCACCAATTAACTTCGGGAGTATTACTGAGATGAATTTGATTTCCACAGCCATTGCTCGCATCAGTTCCCTGCTTAAGGGTTTTCAAATCAAGAGTTTTTTGAGTGTTGTCCTAGTCGGTTTTCTGCTCCTAACAACAAATGTTGATTCGGGAAGCAGTAACAAAGGTTTTGGCGCGCAAGCCAGCTCAAAGTCTGAGCTCAACAATCCTGAAAGACCCCAAACAACACGGGAATGGAGGCAAGAAGCTCGCGAAACCTCAGACTCTCCAGGCGATCGAGTTCAGAAGATTGGGCAAGAGGCAGGAGCAGCCGTGAAAGAAATGGGGGAGATGTATCAAGACACTGCTAAGAGAAGTATCCGCGAATTAAAGGATTAGTAGCTCCCACTAAAAAAATATAACACTGAGAAACCTGATTGCTTTCGGGGCGCAGCCAAGAGTGCTCGCCCTTGCGAGTTTCTGAACACCTGAAAAGTTTGAGGTTTAAATAGGTTGAGCTAGTTAATACGGCAGACGCAATCAAGTAGGCGACCATACATAAACTAGAACAGATGCTCAAAAACCCAGTTTCTCAGGTGAAACTGGGTTTTTGAGTTGAAAGTCTTTTATGTTACAGCATATTCGCTGGTTCATAAAGTACATTAGGAATGAGAATTAAATAACTTCCACTCTTGAAAGTGGGATGGGCGTCCCGCCCATCCTTTTTGGACGGGCGGGACGCCCATCCCACAATAACAATTAAAATTGTAAGTTATTTAATTCGCGATCCTTAGCAGCTATATTGTGTGGTGTTAGTCCGTAGGGTGCGTCGCTCCTTCATATTTGATAAAGATTGCAGATTGACGGGTGTATCCGCACCTTACTCGCGTTTCTCTTCTTGTATGTACCGCATATACATGGAATATGCTGTATGTTGAGGGCGGGCTTTCCGGCCCAACCCCTACTCCCCACAAGAAGGAAAATTTATTGCCCCATGCAATTTAAATGCGTATTAGCTTAGCCTCGTTACTGGTTTAAATGCTCCACAGCTTATTGATGATATTATTTGTGGTAATCAAGGTCATATCCTCAAAGATACTTAGGGTGCGGGTGCAAGAAAAATCATAGTTTGTGGGTATCGATCGCAGACTGCAAAAAATCGCTATAAAAACCTGGCCGGGAGAAAACAAAAATATGATGAATGACGGCAACCAAAAAGCTGAAGCGCCTGAAACCGAGGATGCACAAAATTTGTCCGGCATGGCGAAAGCTTTTCTTGTGAACGTGGCTTGGTCTTACGCAGAGGCATTGGAGCTAATGAAACGATCGCGAAATCCACAGGAACCGGCGCCGGAATCTCCGACAGAACAAGTCGAAGCTGATACTGAAAAAAATTAATGAAAGACTATTAATGGGATGGATTTGCTAAACTATCTGGAGATGCGATCGATCGCAATAGTCAATTATAGCAATACTCGCATCAGTTTCAATAACTGGTTAACTTCCAAGCTCTGCCTGGGAAACGATGTAAGCGAGGCTCTGCCTCTGCCCAGACTAGGGAGGCTCTTCCTGCGGATATGCGTTACCAGGAAGAGCCTGGTAACGAGTAAAAGCCTGGTAACGAGTAAAAAGCTTTAGTTCGGGGATGACAACTGCGTTGTAGGTTTGAACCTCAACCTATATCTATCCATAAAAGGGATTTAAACTAAACAAAGTACGGTTTTACGGCTACAGTGTACAAAACAAATAACCAATTTTTAGATCTGTCTCATGTCTAATTCAAAAATGATTGGTAAAGCGATCGCAGGTAGCCTTTGCTTGGGCATCCTCATTAGCTTCAACGCCGCCCTCGGTTCAGCATCCGCAGCAACACCAACAATTGCCCAAGAAACAGCAGCCCCGGCCGCTAGCACCCTCGACCAGCAACTCCTAGGCCAATGGCAAGGCACTGTCGCCTCGGGTCAGTCTTTCACCTTCGTCTTTGCGCCAGAAGGCAAATTGTTTCTCATGGCTAAAGGCCCCGACGGAGCTGCCCGCGCCAAAGAAATGAGGTACAAAGTTAATCTCGGTGAAAAACCGATGCACATTGATGTCGGCCTCAGCAGCACAGAAACCGTTGAGACTGTTTTTGAGTTGACTCCCGAAGGTCAAATGCGGCTTCAGTTGCAAGGCACGAATCCCGGACAGGCGAGGCCTAATTCCTTAAACGAGCAGGCAACTGTGTTTAAAAAGGTCTCCGAGGCCACTGCACTGCCTCCTGACACTCAAGTCATCGGTTTTTAAGGAAAATTGCAGGCAGAAGTATAATTTGGTGAAAAAACGGTTGCTAATTTTGGGGGGGACGGGGGATGCTGCGGCACTGGCGGTGAGAGCGTCTCAAATTGCTGATATTGAGGTGGTTTCTTCGCTAGCAGGACGCACTCAACAGCCTTTTACCCCCAAAACGGGTACGGTGCGGATTGGGGGGTTTGGTGGGGCGGCTGGGCTGGCGGCGTTTTTGCGCGTTAGCTCGGCCCGCCCCTACGGGGACTACGCCAAGGGAGTCGATCGCCCGATCGACTTCTTAATCGATGCTACTCATCCGTTTGCGGCTCGGATTTCTGCTAATGCTGCTGTTGCGGCTGCTGAATGTAATGTGCCGTATTTGATGCTGGTGCGTCCTGCTTGGGAGAGGGTGGAGGGCGATCGCTGGATTGATGTTGCGGGCCACTCGGAGGCTGCAAGGGCTTTATTAGGGCTGTCTCAGCGGGTGTTTCTGACGATTGGTAGGCAGGAATTGGCTGCTTTTGCTGGTTTGGATGCTATTTGGTTTTTGATGCGGGCGATCGATCCTCCGGCACTCAATTCTCCTATTCCTAATGGTAAGTTGTTATTAGCAAGGGGGCCTTTTTCTTTGGAAGATGAGCGCCAATTACTATTAGAATATCAGATTGATACTATTGTTAGTAAAAACAGCGGGGGCGGTGCTACTTATGCGAAAATTGTGGCGGCTAGGGAACTGGGAATTCCGGTGGTGATGGTGCAGCGGCCACGGATTCCCGATGTTGAGCAGGTTGCTGATGTTGCAGGGGCGATCGCTTGGTTAGTTAAGCAGTTATGATATCAAATTCGTTAGCATCGGAATAGTAAATTCGAGTTGACTGTTGTCAGTGAACAGTCAACCGCCAACCGTCAACATCATTCCGGTGTTACCGGAAATGATATTAGTAGGGTTTCAAACATCGGCCAGGTTATGTCTTTGAGTAATAGTTGATTTCCGGGCTGGATGATTATTTGTTTTAGTTCTAGCTGCATTTTTTGACTGTTTTAAGAGGATTTGAAATATTAAATAATTTCAGTTAATAGATTTTAGCAATACCGAACTTATGCGGAATTGCTGTTAGAGATTAAATTTATTGAAAGCTATCATCGACAGCGAGTTAGTTGCATTCTGTTCCTTCAGCAGTTCTCATTCCTCCTATGAGAGTTTCTACCCTCGCGCACTGTCTGGCAGAGCTGTTAGGAGCATTAGCTGGAGCAACTGTGACCACAAACCCAGTTGTGGAGGGATTGCCTTGGTAGTCAAAAACGATCGAGTTTGGAGGCGTGGTAGGAGCAGGTGTATTAACGGTAAGCGCAATAGTGCCGGGTTTAATTTCGCCTCCACCATCTAACGTCTGTGTACTACCACCAGTAGCTAGTGGGGGGGTAAACGTAACTGTTGGGGGGTCTGTAGGATTAAATGTAACTGTGACAGTGCTCTTAGTTCGCCTTGCTTCGCTTTGTGCAAGTCGTAATGATTGGAAAACTCGATCGTTCACTGTGCGAACTCTTTGTCTGTTGATGAATCCCAGCCAGCTTGGAGCCGCGATCGAGCTGAATATACCTATGATTAACGCTATCACGAGCACTTCTAGAAGCGTGAATCCTCCATCATCTTTTCTGGATGCAGTTTTGTTGAAATTAGGGTTTGCTTTTGTTGCAGAAATCTGCAAAACTTTTAATAATATTGGGGTTTTCATTTTATTCTCCTGTTTTATATGCTAGTCGCGCTATTCGGCAATCAGTTTTAGACATCAGTTATCTTCCTCGCGCACCCAGACCTTGTACTTGCACGCTTGCTGTTGGGAAAAATGCCGATCTGTTGGGGTTGTAAGCAGTATCGTTGGGTTGAAGGCGGCGGAGGCTGTTTCCTCTTAGCGTCACTCTGGCTATGTTTTTAGATGTATCAACACAAGCGTAAAAGCTATTTGTTGGGTTGGCTATTATTAAAGTTGTTTCTGGGATTGGTGTTGCAGTTCTTTGGTCGATAGGATTACCAAGAGCAGTCTTGCATTCAGTGCCTGTGACTGCCGGCCCTGTACTGTGGTCGATGTAGTTAACCAATACTTGAGGATCGGGAAAATCGGTGCCTGTCGTCACATTTACCGTGGGCTTACTAAAGTCAAAACTTGTATTAAAAGCTCGATCTCGTCGTTGAGTGTCTTTTGTGTCAGTATCACTGTAGTAAGGATCTGCAGGATCTGGCGCGTCAGGGTTTCTAATCCCATCACTAATTTCATAGCGGGCAATACGGGTAGGACAAGTGCCTCCTGAAGGCTGACACCAAATAGAAGTAGAATCAGTTTCTTGGATCTGGTAGTAGGCAACTAATGATAGTACATAGGTGTCGTTGCATTTACCAGGGTTAGTATCGCAATCTTTTGGTTTTACCGTCTTAGCAACTTCTGGGTTAAAAGGAATAGAATTTTTCCTCGGTTGCTGCTTCCAAAATACGAGGATCGGAGTTCCATTAGGCGGAAGTTGAGATCTGATAGCCGGGATGCCTGTAGGGGTGGTGGTGGGAGTGCTGATAGTAGCGGGATTATTATCGTAAATATAAATAGCTTGACTCAAATCTTGGGAGATGAAATCAGCGGCGGCCTGAAGGTCTTGCTCGGTATTTGATTTGACTTGTTCTCTCCTGTCGGTATTCAGCATATCGACTACAAAACCGAGCATCGGCGTGATGATTAAAAACGCCATAATTGCTCCGACTAATAGCTCGACCAGAGTCATCCCATTTTCTGTTTGATCTGGCTCGGATCGGTTTCGTTGGTGCTGACTTTTTAGAAGCAACCTGAGTAAAGTTTTCATTTTGACTTTTCCTTTGTCAAATGGGGGGAGCGGTTTTAATCTAATAACAAGGAATTTAATTTGTACACTTTTGAGAATCACCTTGGAGGCGAGTGCACAACGATCCATAGGAGGAGGTCTCTCCTGTAGTAGGGGGAATTTGTGATTGCATTACCACCAAAGGCGCTTGAGGATTGCCCAGACCGGAATTAGCGACTGATTGCTGTGTAGTTGTCATCGGCTTTCCGGTAAACCCGTCGGCCCGGTAAACCCGCACAATCAGGTTATAGCCTGTGTCTGTGGGAATAGTGGTTCCTGTATTTGGGGGACGAACACCCTGAATATAAAAGTCTTTGCTGCTAGCACAACCTCCCCCATCCGTATCAACGCAGTACAAACCACTGGAGCTTGTAGGAGCAGCAGGAATAGGATTAGCATCGGCGGCAGGAAAACCTACTGGGCTTGTTGCATCATTAGGTCTGATCGCCCCCACTCTCAGAGCGTCAATGTAAGCTCTCCCCGCCATCGCAGCCAGTTCGATCCGCCGCGCTTGGACGCGAGTTGCTACTGAGTAGGCCATCACCGGGGCGATCGCGATCATCAGCACCGAAACTACAATCATCGCTACCAATGACTCGATAATCGTGTAGCCAGAATCTTGTGGCTTCAGTTTTTGGGCGCAACTGCCAGATTTACTCTCAGTCGGCTGGCTGCTGAATCCTGTTTCTGTCTTTGCTCCCTTGAATAACAAGGGTTGCGAGTAGCTGTTGTCTTTTAGTAGTTTATTCATGGTTAGGCACCTGCTTTAGATTTGCAGAATGAATCTGTTGGGCGCAAATTGCCAGTGACAGCTTTCGTTGTCCCGTCCTTATCAAGGAAAGCACACAACAATGTTTGTACCCACTCATCATTGCGAGGTACTTCCTGGAAATACTCATCCGGGGTGCGTTTTGTGGGAGGAGTCGTGAACTTTCGGGTAAACAAGTCGGGTGGCTGAGATAGTAAGCCCAAGTCATAACCCCAATTCCGAGCAGGAGGGGTGAAGAAGGGAAGGGCACCGGCGCCAGCATCTGTTCTGTATAAAGCTCTTGGAACACCGCCAGTGTAAGTGACTGCGGGTGGGGCTGGGCTCGGTGAGATTGGCGGTGAATCGAAAAGACTCCGCAATTTAGTACCTGAAGCTGTCTGCTGCGAAGCCGCCGGATCTAGAATCGGGATATAGGGCGCGGTGCTGTAAGCACTCCGGCCGAACTGAATAAAGGAACCCTGGATGTTTGTGGAAACTGCCCCGGAATTCCAGCTTTCCAAGAAGCGGGGCAAGTTTTGCAGGCCTCCGTTAAAGTCACCGACATTACCGAGCGATCGCGAAGGAGTATCGTTCGAGCCTACGACCATATTAAATGTTGTGTTTACAGCCGTCGTTATCCACCCGGTTGCCCTCACAATACCTGTACCTTCTGGCAAACTGGTCGATGAAGCAGCCGCTGGCGCCGCCGTCACAGTTTGGATCTGCAAAACCGGCATGAGTAGTGGTTGCCACTTTGTTCCTGGGACTAATTGTGGCAGATCTGCACCGCTCCCGTCCTTCCGCGCCGGGTTAAACACATAGGGAAATTTTTCTGAACCATAAGTCACTGTAGTACCGCCAGCCGTAGCAGTCGTCGCAAACCACAGAGAATTATCTGTTAAATTTGTGCCTGGCCCAGCAACAACTGTTGTGCCAGTAATCCCTAAAGGCGTTGGATTGTTGCTTGCATCTAGCACCAGATCATTTGCAGGGCGGTTTCTTTGAAAAGCAACTCGGCGGGGGAAGCGTTGATATTGGGGCGCTGGGGGAGCAGCAGTTGTTCCGGCTAGCCAATCGGCAGAGGACACACCCACATTTGCACGGATCTGAGTTTGCGGATTGACGAACCAGTCATCATCATCACAGGCAGAAACCGGGATTTTGTTACAAACTTCCATTAAATACTCGGGGAATTTCCCGCGTCGCTGCACTGGAGTGACGAAGTTGTTGAAGTAAGAACTGTTAACAGGATTGCTGTTGTTTGCGTAGTTTGCGTCTGTAACTGCTGTGCCTCCTGTGTTGACTAAATTGCCACTCGTAGCTTTGAATTCCCCGCTGGAAAGTCCGTTTGTCACAAAGTTGTTGCTGTAAAATCCTTGCTGTTTGCGAGGCATTACAGCAGCAGCACCGGCATTATTTCTCAGGTCAAAATCTCCCTCGTTGCGGAAGCCAAAACGGTAATTTTTTGAAAGCAGGGTGACAGCATCTGCCAGTATGTTGGCAGGACGCCAGGTGTCCCCGGTTGTACATTGACCACCTAATCTGGGGTCGCCTGGGCGACAGGCAAAGTTCTTATTGAGGTTGGCGGCTGTGCGATCGTAAAAGGCACTCCAATCACCCACGGCCTGAGTAAACTCTTCGCCGGAGTGAAGGTTAAATTCGTTTTTGATGTAAACGGGTAAATTAGATGCCAAAGTCAGCCCCTTTTCCATGACTACATCCGCCACAGTAGCGGAGGAACCAGGAAATCTGCCTAGCTCCTTACCATTCACCAGTAAAATTCCGTTGGGCTTGCGAGTAGGATCTAGTAGGGAATCTGTGGGGCTGACTGTTGCGCTACTACTTTCATCTATGCCACCTGCGGCAAGACCAGGGCGAGAACTGCGATCGGGCAGCGCATCGTCGCGAGTGGCATAAATAATCCCGCTGTTTGGTAGTAAATACTCGTCCGTTCCAAATTTAGTCCTTCGCAGTACATCGAGGTCTATCTGAGTGGCACGAATTTCTAAAGGTTGCCTTTCTTCTAAGGGCTGGTTGTAATTCCCTGTTAAGTTTGCTTTTTGGAGACCTGTGGTCGGGCTGCTCAGCGTAAAGGCTTCGTTAACGTTGGTAGCCGGATCATCACGATCGATCGCCTTGACTTCTCTGGCATTCAAAAATGCTACTTCTTGGATAGCCCCGTTAGGAATGAGTGTGGGAGCGGGTACGATCGAGCCGTCAAGTATCTGTATGGCGCAATTAGTCGAGTCGATCGCAGCTTTGTCTGCCAAATTGCGATCGGTGTCTGCTTTCACAAGAGCATCTCTCAACGGCTTATTAGCAAAGCGACCGTCGGGGAAGACTAAGTTAGCTTGCATATCTAAAGCAGCTTGTCCGCCAGTAAGCAAGCCTGTTGTGGCAGAAAGCGTTGAAGCGGCACCCGGTCGCGCTTTCGGGGGGCCGTAGGTGATGCCGTTGTTGGAGCCGATAAAGGTCTGCCGTGTTCCTAGCCCAGGTGCGCGTGTTGCGATATCTGGTGCGAGCGCTCCCTGGCCGCTGACATCGGGTAGGCTTCCCGTCGAAATGTTTCTCGCTGTGGAAGCGTTGCTAGGGTCGTAATAGCTGCTGACGCAGGCCAGCGGTTTGTCATTCAACTCTCCCTTGGCAGGGGGACTATCTTTATAGTGATAAACTACCGTCGCCCGCATCCGCAAATCGCCTTTGGCATATTTCCTAGCGGTGGTAGCCTGCTCAACAATACCTGGAAGTAGAGTAGTAGAGCCGACTGCTGGTGGGAGAGTGGCGCTGATATCGGTAGGACTAGACCAAGTTGGGTCCCAGCTAATCCAGTTACGGGCAACATTATCATATACTTCTGACCCCGGCCCCAGTGGTGACATCGGCATGGAGTCGGGCCAGACGACACGGTACTGCTCAGTGGCGGTCGTTGTTGGGTCGTCGTAAGTAGCAGTAGGGTCTAATACCCCGCCTTTGAGCGCACCACTCGCACTCAAAGGATCTATCCAGCTAGGCGGCGGCAGGAATGAATTAGTGCGATCGTAAACCCCTGCACCAGTAATGACGCGCAAACCGCCAACGCCATCCAAGGGATTTTTCGGGTTTTTTGCTGCTTCTTGTTCCCAAAAACCGTTGCGATCGGTCGCTCCTGCATCAGCGATCTTGGTCACCTGGGACGATCGAGTGCGCGGAAAATTAGGATCTGGGGGGTCGGTGTTATTCCACTTCCCTGCTATTTCTTCCGGCTTACTGGTAAATTGAGATTTGGTGGCGTCCCATCTCTTGGCTGGTAGGTTGTTGCCTACCACAACGCGATCGCCCAGAAATTGTTCTTCTTCAGGTTCTTTTGAGGGGTCTGTTGCTTCTAGCTGACCAACCGTTAGGTTGACTTTGGTGTCGGAATCATTGAGCAAACTCCATTTGTCTACCGGTCTTAGGGTCTCTCTGCTTTCTAGAATGGGTGGGGTTCCGGCTGGTGTTGACCACGGAAGACCGTACCCCGCCGTTGCGTTTCCTCCAAGTGGCACTTCCGCATAGGGAACCTTGCGGAGCATCTGCTTAAAATATTCTGTCAGCGCTTGTTTGCGATCTTGGCTTTGCAGTCGCTGTCGCACTGACAACGGATCGTTAGCCTCCGGGTTGGGACTGGCGGGGTCTCCCAACTGCGCTTCTACTAGCAAAGATAGGCGCTTTGTATAGGCTTCGTCATTGTAAAGAACATTCAATCTAGAATCGCTAGTTGATTCCGTACCCCCCTTAATTTCTAATTTTTTACTCAACATGAATGCGTTTTTTCCGCTCGTAGGGAGGCTACCTTGTTTAAAAAGGTGCACGTCCACTGCATTCTTAACCGTGTTGTTACCAGACCAACCATTTACTACATTACCAGCCACAACAATTTTGCTACCTTCTTGTTCGTAGAAACAAGAATCTGGGCTGCTGACCTGATACAGTTTTATGCTGTTAGGATCATTGAACCCTGTCACTAGCAAATTACTGTTTGTGAATATCCGCCCGTTTAGATTCAACGGAGGTCCCGGCGATATGTCTAGATCGTTTTCATAAACCACCGCGTTGTTGGGGATCGGAATCAGACTTTGGTCTTGCTGATATTCCAGGGCTGAAATGCTAGAAGTTCCTGTGAATGCTTGATACTTAGTAGGATCAGCAGCAGCAGCAACATCTGCTGCTGTCATCGGTACGTTAACTGTATAAACGAAAAAACTTTTTTTAAGTTTCCCGTCTATCCTGTACCAGCCTGAGTCCCCCGCTAAAGTAGCGACAGTACCTCCACCCTGTTCGCAACCAGCCTTAAGTTTCCTCTGCGGTGGCTTTCTTGCTTCCAACGGCTCTCTTTTTCTTAAGAAGTCGCCCAAAGTAGGACTTTTTTCAACGTCGTCCCTTGGGGGGGTGCGGAAGAATATGCCGTAGAGGGTAAAATTATCAAATTTGCCATCTCCATTTGTATCGACGGGATATCTCCAAGCAGTATTTATCGATTCATTTTTTTCTAAAATAAAGTCCTTATCGTTAACGGGAAGATCGGGAGTTATGCCACCGGTACCGTCTAAGTCATATTTAAGTCTCAGGCGTTCTTCGTCCCCAAAGGTATAATTATCAACTGTACTTCCAGGTGTAGTGGGGTTGGCGATCGGCAAGTACAAGTCTGCATCAGAAGGGGTACCCCGATTCTGGGTTTGCTCTAGCAAAAACTGAATTTTTGCCTTTGCCCGATCGATCGCGGGAGTGGCGGCCGCCAGCACCTGCTGGTTCACGCGCACGTTACGGGCCGTATTTGCCCGATCGAACGATCGCAGCGTAATCGCCACAGTCAGCAAAATCACTACCAGCAACACCATCGTCACCGTCGGCAGCACAAACCCCGCCACCGGCAGTCTCGCCCTCCGGCCCATAGCCATCAGGGTTTGCAGCATTGCTCTCATCAGCCGCTTAGCCCCGGATCTGGTAACACCAGCAATCCGCCGCAGCAGGGATACGATAATTTTGGATAATTTGCTCTTAAACATTGACGCCTTCCTGAATAATTTCAGAGATGGTATTGCTGGTAGTTACTGCTCGACAGTACAATCCCATCTTTATTGTTCCCATTTTCCACAACCTGCATATCAGCCTCTTGCACAAATTTAAATTTGTACCTTGGCTGAAAAATAAAACCCACAAACCCGCAACCAAAATCGCCGCCGATAATAATATATTTCCGCGAAAGATTTGCCCCGCAGGGATTAGATATTCCTAACTCCACTCTAATCTAGTTAAATTGAAATGTCAGGGGTCAATCGATTTTAGATTTTAGATTTTAGATTTTAGATTGACTTGCGCGAGATAAATGCTCTTTCTTGAGGATTTTCGATTTTCGATTTTCGATTGACTTGCGCGAGATAAATGCGGGGGCTTGATACCACCTTTGAAATTCGTGGTCAGACTCAGAGTGAATGCGATCGCCCAAAAACAGCGATCGCGATCGTATCCGATGTATTTCCCAGCCCTTGTCTGGCAGGCTTTGTTGATGTGTTCGCCTTGCTAGCGCTTTTCAACCACCGGAATCTACAATCACGATCGGCCCATCGAATCGTTATGCCTGTCAGCGCGATCGAATCTAAATTGGGCGATCGAATTGCCCTAATGCCCCCAAGTGCGATCGAATTGCCCTAATGCCCCCAAGTGCGATCGAATTGCCCTAATGCCCCCAAGTGCGATCGAATTTTCGTCTTGCGCCCCAGCCCGCCGGGGGTTAAAAACCCCCGTCTCATAGCTAAAGTCCTCTTGCATAGGACTAATCAAATATTAAGATATTAGATATATAAATACATCTTCAGTCCTTTTCAAAGGACTTGCGCTATGAGACGGGGGTTAAAACCCCCGGCGGACAATCGGTACAAATGCCAAATCCGAAACACTGTCAGTACAAGCGCCAAATAAACCTACCATCCCCACCCATGAAACAACCCCCCAAACCCCCCGACTTCATCATCATCGGCGCCCAAAAAGGCGGCACAACATCCCTGTACAACTACCTAATCCAACATCCCCAAATCCTCCCCGCCGCCCAAAAAGAAATCCATTACTTCGACTTCAACTTCGACAAAAGCCCCGACTGGTACTATTCCCAATTTCCCCAGCCCCAAACAAGCGAAAACCTAGTAACCGGAGAAGCCAGCCCCTACTATATCTGTCACCCCCAAGTTCCCCAGCGAATTTATGATTTATGTCCCAAAGTTAAAATAATCGCCCTGCTGAGAAACCCAGTAGAACGCGCAATCTCCCACTATTATTACTATATCAAAATAGGCTACGAATCCCTATCATTAGAAAGTGCGATCGCCGCCGAACCCGAAAGACTCAAAGGCGAAATAGAAAAACTCCAAACCAACCCAAACTACTACAGTTACGAACACCAACACCACAGTTATCTAACCCGCGGCATTTACGCCGATCAACTCCCAGCCTGGATAAAACTTTTTCCCAAATCACAACTTTTAATCCTCAAAAGCGAAGACTTATATACCAATCCCTTCGGCACATACAACAGCGTCTTAGAATTTCTAGAATTGCCGCCCCACCAACTACAAACCTACGAAAAATACAACGCCACCCAATATCCCCCCATCAGCGACACAGTATACGACCAATTGAGAGCATATTTTCGATCGCACAATCAGAGATTAGCCCAATTGTGCGATCGAGACTTCGGCTGGGACTAATCATTTCGGGAATTGTAGGGGCGGGTTCACCCACAATAATCGTCAATAATCCACAATCTCCTAAACCCGCCCCCACCCAACGGTAAATCTATCTATACGTTTGGATAATGGGAGGAAATCAAGGTTCATGTAGGTTATTAGTGGGGAGGGGGCGGGTTTATTTAGATTGTTTGTATTTGTGAGATATTGTGGGTGAACCCGCCCCTACAAATCTTTTTATCAAAAGAGCTTGACATTCATATTATTCTGTGATATCTAGTCGAATAGTATTGTGTTTAATCCACAAATCGCAGCACTTGAGCCAAGTTCACAGCCAACAGCTATTTTTATATTAAACGACACAATATACGACCAATTGAGAGCATACTTTCGATCGCACAACCAGAGATTAGCCCAATTGTGCGATCGAGACTTCGGCTGGGACTAATCATTTCGGGAATTGTAGGGGCGGGTTCACCCACAATAATCGTCAATAATCCACAATCTCCTAAACCCGCCCCCACCCAACGGTAAATCTATCTATACGTTTGGATAATGGGAGGAAATCAAGGTTCATGTAGGTTATTAGTGGGGAGGGGGCGGGTTTATTTAGATTGTTTGTATTTGTGAGATATTGTGGGTGAACCCGCCCCTACAAATCTTTTTATCAAAAGAGCTTGACATTCATATTATTCTGTGATATCTAGTCGAATAGTATTGTGTTTAATCCACAAATCGCAGCACTTGAGCCAAGTTCACAGCCAACAGCTATTTTTATATTAAACGACACAATATACGACCAATTGAGAGCATACTTTCGATCGCACAATCAGAGATTAGCCCAATTGTGCGATCGAGACTTCGGCTGGGACTAATCAATATAGCGGTTCTCAAGCGTGGTGAGGTATGGGGGCGAGCCCTATGCCCACGGAACCCTATGCCCTATGAGCACCTCATGTTTTGGCAGTTGGCACAAGAAAGAAAAAATTTTTGCCTTCTTCCTTCTTCCCTCTTCCTTCTTCCCTCTTCCCTCTTCCTTCTTCCCTCTTCCTTCTTCCCTCTTCCTTCATAGCCGATTTGCGGGCGTTGATCTAAAATCAGTACAGTCCTCTGCTGACTTGCTTTTAGCAAGATTTCAGCATACTTACCCTGAAACCTGATAATAATCCTTGTGCCAGACACTGCCCAGAACCGCCCAGAGCTGGATCTGAAGACCATATTTCCCTTCGAGCTAGATAACTTTCAGAGAGAGGCGATCGCCGCCCTCGATGCAGGTAAATCCGTTGTCGTGTGCGCTCCCACAGGCTCTGGGAAAACGTTAATCGGCGAATACGCCATCCATCAAGCACTCGACAGAGGGCGGCGCGTCTTCTACACCACACCCCTCAAAGCACTCTCTAACCAAAAGCTGCGCGACTTCCGCAGTCAATTTGGAGACGACAACGTAGGTTTGCTCACCGGCGACATCTCCGTCAATCGAGATGCGCCGATTTTGGTGATGACTACCGAAATATTTCGGAATATGCTCTACGGTACGCCGATCGGAGAAGTCGGCACTTCCCTCACCGGAGTCGAAACCGTCGTGCTCGACGAGTGTCACTACATGAACGATCGCCAGCGCGGTACCGTCTGGGAAGAATCCATCATCTACTGTTCGAGCGAAATTCAACTGCTGGCCCTCTCAGCAACCGTTGCCAATAGCGACCAACTCACAGACTGGATTAACAAAGTCCACGGGCCCACAGAGCTCGTCTACTCAGACTTTCGGCCAGTACCCCTGCAATTCCACTTCGCCAACCAAAAAGGGATATTTCCGCTGCTAGACGAGACCGGCAAAAGAGCGAATGTCCGGTTAGTCCCCAAAAAGAAGCAGCAAAAAGTAGAAAGAGGCAGCATCCCCACTCCGAGTTTGACCGATGTTTTGGCCCGGTTGGACGATCGAGATATGCTACCAGCAATTTACTTCATCTTCAGCCGTCGCGGGTGCGACCAAGCAGTCGCAGAAGTCGGCAACTTCTCCCTAGTTAACGAAGCCGAAACAGCCGAACTCAAACGCATCATTGACGATTTTTTACAGCGAAACCCAGAAGCAGAACGCTTCGGTCAAAAAGAAGCACTTTTAAAAGGCATCGCCGCCCACCACGCAGGCATTTTGCCCGCTTGGAAAGGTTTAGTAGAAGAACTCTTCGGCAGAGGTTTGATTAAAGTCGTATTTGCCACCGAAACCCTAGCAGCCGGGATAAATATGCCCGCCCGCACCACAGTCATTTCCACCCTGTCCAAGCGCACCGACAAGGGACACCGACTGCTAAACGCTTCAGAATTCCTCCAAATGGCCGGTCGGGCGGGTCGGCGGGGCATGGACAAGCAGGGGCACGTGGTCGCAGTTCAGACGCGCTTTGAAGGCGCAAAAGAAGCCTCCTATTTGGCAACAGCCAAAGCCGACCCCCTCGCCAGTCAGTTTACGCCCAGCTACGGCATGGTGCTGAATTTGCTGCAAACACACACTCTCGACGAAGCTCAAGAGTTGGTAGAGCGGAGTTTTGGTCAATACCTGTCTACCTTGTACTTGCAGCCCCAGCAATCAGAATTAGACCGACTGCAAACAGAATTAGCAGTGCTGGAACAGTCCCTAGCGGCCGGAGGAAATGTCTCCACCCTGGAAAAAAACCTCGCCCATTACGAAAAATTGCAGGGCAGACTCAAAGAAGACAAACGTTTGCTGAAAACTCTATTGCAGCAAGCTGAAGAAGCCAGATTTAAGGAAATGTCCGTAGCTGTGGCTTTTGCAGTGCTCGGCACGGTTCTGAGTCTCAAAGGCAAGCACGTTCCGACAGCCAAACGATCGCACACAACTCCTGTACCCGCCGTATTGGTTGCCAAAGTCGCAGGTTCCGGCCAAGCACCAAATTTGGTGTGCTTGGGCAAAGATAACCGCTGGTATGTCGTCGCCATTAGCGATGTCGCTACCCTGCACGCCGAATTACCCCGCTTGAGCGTTGCAGATACCTTGAACCCGCCCTCGGAAATGCCCCTGAGACTCGGCCAGTGCCGCTTGGGAACTGAAGAAACTGCTTCAATTGCTGCATCGATCCCACCATTGCCCACACCAGAACCGACCCCAGAGGCTCACGAGCAACAGCGGAAAATCGCAGCCCTAGAAGCTCAGCTAGAAATTCACCCGGTTCTAGAATGGGGCAATCCCGGTACTTTGCTCAAACGTCAGCGCCGCCGGGAAGAATTGAAAAAAGAAGTTCGCAAAAGCGAAGAAGACTTAGAAAAGCAGAGAGCTCGCTACTGGGAGGAATTTCTCAACTTAATCGACATCTTGCTGAATTTTGGCTGCTTGGAAAGAGTAGTTTCGGCAAATGTAAACCGAGATGACTCCTCCGGTAGGTTAGTACCCACAATCTTGGGTCAAGCTTGCGCCGCCATTCGCGGCGATAACGAACTGTGGCTGGGTTTGTCCCTGATGTCTGCCGAGTTTGACGAACTCGACCCCCACCACCTCGCTGCAGCTTGCGCGGCCTTAGTTACAGAAGTTTCCAGGCCCGACAGTTGGACTCACTACTCGCTGTCGCCAGAAGTTTTGGCACCTTTGGACAATCTGCAAAAAGGCTTGCGCCGCCGATTGTTTCAAGTGCAGCGCAAGCACGATTCTGCAATTCCGATTTGGCTGGAACGGGATTTAGTGACTTTGGTTGAACAGTGGGCTCTGGGTGTTGAATGGCTGGAACTGATTAGCCATACGAGTTTGGATGAAGGGGATGTGGTGCGGATTTTGCGCCGGACTTTGGATTTCTTGTCTCAGATTCCTCATGTTCCTCATGTTTCCGATTCTTTGCGGAGGAATGCTTGTCGGGCGATGCAGTTAATCGATAGATTCCCGGTGAATGAAGCTGCAAGTTAGAAAAGTGTTGACAGTTGACAGTTGACAGTTGGCTGTTGACAGTTGACAGTTGGCTGTTGACTTTTGGCTGTAAGGATCGTGGATTAAATAACTTCGTAGGTTGGGCCCGTGGAACGAACCCTACGCTTCGCTCCGCCCAACGCCACGCTTGATTGTTGGGTTTCGTTCCTCAACCCAACCTACAACAAATGCAAGTTATTTAATTCTCATTCCTAAGCTGTGCGGCATCTAAATTGTATTTTTGGTTTTTCAACCCAAATGCACCCAGATTTTAATCTAAAATCGTTTCCGGTGGCATCGGTATTGTTCAAATGTCCAAATATTCAAACAGTCAACTGTCAACTGTCATGAGGAATAGACCCAGATTTAAATCCCAAATCCCAAATCCCAAATCCCAAATCTAAAATCTAAAATCTAAAATCGCTCGATCGCTCTTAATTGTTATTAAATTTTTCTTTAGCGGTGCGCTGGGTAATTCTCCTATTTTATGATGCAACAAATCAAAAAGCCCGATCGACTGCCTGATGCCTGCTCCCAGGCTAAAAAAACTCGCTTTTTCACTTTCTTGCAAAGAGTCCTAATTGGCACTCTAGCGAGTACATTACTCCATCTCTTCATCCTATTTCCCTCTCCGAGTTTCGCAGAAGTAGTTCTGGGCGTAGTTCGCAGTTCCGAGAATTCTCCCGACTGGGTAAAGATTACCACGCGCCTCTGGGAAAGTGGCATTGCTTACAAACCAATCAATCTCGAAGAAATCAAAAATTTGGGGGATTTAACAGGCGTTAACGTGCTGTTTTTGCCCAACATTGAAACTTTGAGTCCGGCACAAATTAAAGTTTTAGAAGCTTGGGCATCCCAGGGCGGCCGCTTGATTGCTTCGGGCCCCGTCGGCCGCAGTTCCCCAGCCTTGGTGCGCCAATCTTTGCGATCGCTCCTTGGGGCCTATTGGGCTTTTCCGTTAACCCAACCGGCGACTCCGCAACCGCGCAGCCGCTGTCGGGATCTGGCTTGCACTACTTCTAGCAATTGGGTGCCACCCGAACAAAAAAATGCCTCAGTCCAAGGCGGTGTCTTGATTCCGGCTGATGCAAACAGTCAAACTATTGCTACTTGGAAAGATAGTTCCGGTTCCTCCGCAGCCATCGCCACGGATCGCGCTACCTACCTTGGCTGGCGTTGGGGTAGCGACGGTTCGGCAAATGTAGATAAGGCTTGGCTCCAAGCCTCGATCGCCCGCTGGGGAGGCACAATCGCTTCTGGGCCCTCCGCGCCGCCCACTGCTGCCGCGACCCCACTGCCAACCCCCCCCTCCAGAGTCACTAGAAACAGCCCTAGTTTGCCGCGTACTACCCCGCTGAGCCGACTTTCTCCCTCTGGCTCGCTTCCCGATTCAGTACCTGCAACTTTTACAGACCCTTCGGATCAGTCGGCGCCGGCGGGTTTGGACGTGCAGCCCAATTCCAATAAGCCGATCGTCAGCATTGAAGCGTACTTGATGCGCCAAGAACTCACCAACCTCCTCGGCCGGTTTGAAAGCGCCCTGACAGCATCTAATTCAGCCAATACCGCCATCAATCTCAATGCTGCTACCTCCCCTCAACTGCTGGCTGCAGAACAGGGCGGAGGCGGCCCAGCAGCCAGTCGCCCCCCTGTTCTGCAAGCGATCAGGGTACGGGCGATCGCCCAGGCGCGGCAGGTTTTGCAAACTTTTGACCAACTGCTGCAACAGCAAAACTACGCGGAGGCGAGAAAGCAGTGGGTGGAAGCGCGGCAGTTGCTGTGGGAAAATTACCCGAAGGAAGGACAGCGGGTTGGGGCGGAAATTCGGGCGGTTTGGCTCGATCGGGGGACGATCGTCGCAGCACGATCTGAACAGGGTTTGGCGGCAGTGTTCGATCGACTCGCCGCCGCAGGTATCAATACTGTTTTCTTTGAAACATTGAATGCCGGATATACCATTTATCCCAGTCAAGTTGCACCGCAACAAAATCCCCTAACAGTTGGCTGGGACCCGCTGGCATCGGCAGTTAAATTAGCCCACGAGCGAGGCATGGAACTGCACGCTTGGGTCTGGGTTTTTGCCACAGGAAATAAGCGCCACAATACTTTAATTGGCCAGCCTAGTTCTTATCCCGGCCCGGTGCTTTCCGCTCATCCACAGTGGGCAAATATTGACAATAAAGGACGCACGCAAAATCCTAACGATGGTAAATTTTATCTCGATCCGGCAAACCCGGAAGCGCGGAATTATTTGCTACAAATAGTCAGCGAAATTGCCAATAACTACAAAGTAGATGGAGTGCAATTAGACTATATTCGCTATCCTTTTCAAGATGATAATGCGAACTTTACTTACGGTTACGGTATTGCGGCGAGGCAGCAATTTAGGCAGTTGACTGGTGCAGACCCGGTGAATATTTCCCCCAGAAACGGCAGTTTGTGGCGGCAGTGGGTTGAGTTTAAAACTAATCAAATTAATAGTTTTGTAGCTGAAGTTTCTCAGCTTTTGCGGCAGAATTATCCGCGCACAATTCTGTCGGTGGCGGTGTTTCCGCACCCGGAAAGTCAGCGGATTTACAAAATTCAGCAAAATTGGGAAGTTTGGGCTCGTCAGGGCATTGTAGATTTGATTGTGCCGATGACTTATGCTTTGGATACGAACCGACTTCAACGCATCACTGAACCCTTGGTAAATGAACAAATTCTGGGTTCGGCTTTGATTTCTCCCTCGGTTAAGTTGTTGACTCTCCCGGAAGTTGTGGCGATCGACCAAATTCAAGCTTTGCGCGATTTACCGACTGGGGGCTATGCTATTTTTGCTGTGGAAAGTATCAGCAGCGCGATGCAGGGGTTTTTTAACCGCACTCAAGGCCCGCCAGTGCGTTCTACTTCTGCTGCAGAGCCCATTCCTTACCGACAGCCGTTTGCAGCGGCGGCTTCGCGGTATACTGCTCTCAAGCAGGAATGGAGTTTTTTGTTAGCTAACAATGAGTTGCGGGTGTCGGAATCTGAACTGAAGGTTTTGCAAAGTCGGGCGGATGAATTGGCGCAAGCTTTGAGCAAGTTGGCGGCAAATCCTTCTAGAGAAAGTTTAGCAACTGCTAAAAGATTGTTGGGGAGTTTTCAATCTCAGTTTCAATCTTCGATGCGCTTGCATTCTGCGGAAAATAGCTATCAGGTACAAACTTGGCAGAATCGTTTGGAGAGTTTGGATATGCTTTTACGTTACGGCGAAAGGATGGAGTTGAATCGCAGGTAAATACAGATTTTTGGGGTGTTTGCTGCTCTGGATAGTGCGATCGTGCTAACATTTGGGCGATCGTACTCTAATTAAGTTAGTTCGCGATCCACGGGTAATCCTCACCTTGTTTTTTTCACAGTCATACTTCGTTCAATCCCGCAGATGCAGTAAAAAACCCGGTGGTTGAGCGAAGCCGAAACCCGCTGTCTTGGGTCGGAGTGCGATCGCGAACTGTAAGTTTGTAAGGAATGAGAATTAAATAACTTACAATGCGTCATGGTTCTTGTGGGATGGGCGTCCCGCCCGTCCATAAAGGGCGGGCTCTTAGGCCCAACCTCTACTCCCCACTTTCAAGAGTGTCAATTATTTAATTCGCGATCCTAAGTAGGTCATCACAAAATAACCATAGTATCTTATCAGGGAGGATTGAGCTAAGATCCACGATCGCAGCGAGTAGATGAGTCCTCTCACCCGCCCGAACCATGTAATGTTTATTTGCACTCACATCTTGCACCATTCTCAAGAACGGGCTCTGGGGCCCGTTCCACAAAAGATAATTTTTCTTGTGGAACAGGCCGAAAAGCCTGTTCCTAAAAGGCTAATTGAGAATGGTGCCAGATATAAGTTTGCACCTACTTAGTGAGGACGGAAGTCCTGAAAACTCTTAAAGGTCCAGTTAAAACAATTTGACGATGAGTGATTAACCGGATTTTATATTCCTCGCTCGTCTCTCGACCCAAGATTTTAACATCTACTAATTTAAAATGCCCATTTTCACTACTTTTAGGATGAATATGTTTCCTAAACCCCTCAATCGTTTAGCTACAAAATTTATCGGCAAAGTTCCATTACAAACGGTGCTTGTGGTTCCTTTTTTAGTGCAAATTGTCGGCACGGTAGGAGTTGTAGGTTGGCTCTCTTTCCAAAACGGTCAGCGGGCAGTCAACGATGTTGCTGCTCAGTTGCGGGGAGAAATTAGCGATCGCATCAAAGACCGCATGGAACATTATATGTCAATTCCCCACATTGTAAATTACCTGAACCTTCAAGGCATAAAACTGGGGCAATTGAACCTAGAAGACAAGCAAAAACTAGAACATCATTTTCTAGAACAAATTCAATATTTTGATTCTATCAGTATCATTTACACAGGCAAAGAAAATGGAGAACACTCTGGAGCAATCCGCACTAAAGATGGGATTTTGATATCGGCTGCTGACATCTCTACTGACAATAAATTAGCTCGATATACTGCGGACTCTCAGGGAAACCGCGTTCAATTAGTGCAAATTTCACCCGATATTTATGACCCGCGAACTCGCCCTTGGTACATAGCAGCGGCTGCGGCAAAAAAACCTATTTGGACTCCAATTTATACAGATTTTTTGACTAGGGAACTGGCAATTACGGCTGCTTTGCCTATCTACGACGACGCTGGCAAATTGTTAGGCGTAGCTGGCAGCGATTTGCTGTTTTCCCGCATCAAAGAATTTCTCGTTAGCCTCAAAATTGGCAAATCAGGACAAACTTTTGTCATGGAGCGATCGGGGATGTTAATTGCTACTTCTACGGCGAGTCCAGAATTCGTGGTGGAAGGTAAAGAAACAAGGCGCATTAAAGCTTCAGAAAGCGAAAATCCGGTAATTCGCCAAACTGCACAACATTTAGATAAATCCTACGATAGCTTAGCTAAAATTAATAATTCTCAACAACTTACTTTTGATGTTGATGGCCAGCGAAATTTTATTCAGGTAGCTCCTTTTAAAGACGATCGAGGGTTGGATTGGCTGATTGTCGTAGTTGTGCCAGAGTCTGACTTTATGGAGCAAATTAACCTCAACACGCGCACGACTTTTTTACTGTCGCTTGCAGCATTGCTGGGGGCGACAATTCTGGGAATTCTTACTGCTAAATGGGTAATTCAGCCGATTTTAAGATTGAATGCTGCCGCGAAAGCTTTGGCGCGGAATGAATGGGATACAAAGCTCACTCTGAATCGCGAAGATGAACTCGGAGAACTTGCCACTGCTTTTAACAGCATGGCCGAGCAATTGCAGCATTCATTTACTTCTCTCTCGGAAAGCGAAAACCGAGTAAAACAATTTTTAAATGCAGTACCGCTAGGAATTTTTATTGCCGATCCCAACGGTCAACCTCACTACATTAATCCTACTGGAGAGCAATTGTTAGCTCAAGGAATTGTACCAGCCGATTCCGAAACTTTACGTCAATCCTACCGAGTTTATTTAGCTGGGACTCAGGAAATTTACCCGGCAGAACGCGACCCAATTTTAAATGCTTTGCAGGGTAAGAGTGTAACAGTTGATGACCTTGAAATCACCTCGACTGACAAAACTGTTCCCCTGCAAGTTTGGGGAACTCCTATTTATGACGCTCAAGGAAATGTTATCTACGGGATGTGCGCTTTTCAAGATATTACAGAACGCAAACTAGCGGAGAAAGTATTAAAGGAATACAACGACAATTTGGCAGTGCAAGTTGCCGAACGTACCGCCGATTTTGCCAAAGCACAAGAAAAGTTTTCTAAAGCTTTCCGTTTAAGCCCTAATGCGATTACCCTGACTAGAATCAGCGATGGTCGTCATATAGAAGCCAATGAAAGCTTTTGTCGGATGATGGGGTACAGTCACGAAGAAATCATTGGCAAAACTGCGGTAGAACTCAATTTTTGGGCGAGTTTGGGAGAGCGCGATCGCATGATTCAAATGTTGAAAAATAAGACGGCTATTCACAATTATGAGCTGAGGTTTCGCAATAAAAATGGTACAGAAAGAACGGCACTACTGTCTATAGAAACCATCAATATTGACGGAGAAGCTTGTTTTTTGTCGATTTCTAGCGATATTACCGAGCGCCAAAAAGCCGAAACTGCACTCCGGGAAGCAGAAGAAAAGTACCGCAATATTTATGAAAATGCTTTGAATGGAATTTTTCAAACTGCTATTGACGGGAAATACATCAGCGCTAACCCCGCTTTAGCTAACATCTACGGTTACGACTCGCCAGCAGATTTAATAGCAGTACAGCCGAATTTCCATAACCAGCTTTATGTGAAACCCAACCGCCGCGATGAATTTGCTGCGCTGATGAACGAGGACGGAATACTATCAAACTTTGAATCGGAAATTTACCGCAAAGATGGCAGCATAATCTGGATTTCGGAAAATTGTCGCGCTGTCTGCGATGAAGCAGGAAATCTGCTTTACTACGAAGGCTTTATTAAAGACATTACTGATAGCAAACAAGCGGAAATCAAAATGCAGCAGGCGAAAGAAGCGGCCGAAGCAGCAAACAAAGCGAAGAGTACCTTTCTCGCCAATATGAGCCACGAATTGCGATCGCCCCTGAACGCGGTCATCGGTTTTGCTCAAGTCATGCTTCGCAGTAAAACTTTGTCTCAGGAAAATCAAGAAGATGTCGGAATTATCCTGCGGAGTGGCGAACATTTACTGACTTTAATTAACCAAGTTTTAGACTTATCAAAAATTGAAGCCGGACGCACTACTATTAATTCAAAAAGCTTCGATTTGTACCAACTAATCGACGATTTAGAAGATATGTTTGCTCTCAAAGCTGAGCAAAAAGGTTTGCAATTAATATTCGACAGGGATGCAGAAGTTCCCCATTACATTTGTACTGATGAAGTTAAATTGCGGCAAGTCTTAATTAATTTGCTCAATAATGCAATTAAATTTACTTCAGAAGGGGGAGTGTCGATGCAAGTCAAAGCAGGAAGGCGGAATATACATAAAAACAGCACTGACCAATTGCCCGGCCACTACTGGCTGCATTTTGAAGTTCAAGATACTGGTGCAGGCATTGCTGCTGAGGAAATCAATCAGTTATTTGAAGCATTCGTGCAGACGAAAACAGGTAAAGATTCTCAGGAAGGAACGGGTTTAGGTTTAGCTATTAGCCGCCAGTTCGTGCAATTAATGGGAGGTGAAATTACGGTTAGCAGCGAGATCGGAAAGGGTGCAGTATTTCAGTTTGATATCCAAGTTCATTTGGTTGAAGGTAGTGAGATTGAAAGCAAAAAAACTCAACGTCGAGTTGTTGCCCTCGAACCGAATCAGCCGAGTTATCGCTTGCTAATTGTGGACGACAAACCATTGAATCGCCAACTGTTAGTAAAACTTCTCAGTCCACTCGGATTTGAGTTGAGAGAAGCGAATAACGGTAAAGAAGCGGTTGATATTTTTAGGGAGTGGGAACCGCATCTGATTTGGATGGACATGAGAATGCCTGTAATGGACGGCTATGAGGCAACGAAACAGATTAAAACTACAACTGGGGGGCAAGCAACGGCGATTGTGGCCCTAACTGCTAGCGTTTTGGAGGAAGAACGGGCGGTGATTCTTTCGGCGGGTTGCGATGATTTTATGCGGAAACCGTTCCGAGAGGAGGATATCTTTGTGGCAATGGGGAAACATTTAGGAGTACGCTATATTTATGAAGATCCAACGGCAGTAAGTGCCACAGGTGTAGAGGAGTCAAGTCAGGAGGTGCTGATACCGGAGGCTTTCGCCTCTCTTTCTCCAGATTGGATGGCCCAATTCAAGCAAAGTATTTTGAGTGTGGACATGGAGGCGATCGCTAGTTCGATCGCACAAATCGGCACTGTCAATCCCTCTCTTGCGGCCAAGCTTCAAGATTGCATTAATAATTTTGAATATGACAGAATTTTGAACATAATCGAACTCAGCGAGAAACAGTAAATACCAGATGACTTCAACTTCACTTACAACCAATCGAGCTAATATTTTAGTAGTGGACGATACGCCAGAAAACCTGCGGCTGCTGGCAGGAATTTTGAGCGAAAAAGGCTATCAAGTTCGCCCCGTACCCAATGGCAAGCTAGCATTGTCAGCAGCTCAAAAAATACCTCCGGATCTAGTGCTGCTGGATATTATGATGCCGGAAATGGATGGCTATCAAGTTTGCCAGCAACTCAAAGCTTCTGAAATAACCAAAGACATTCCTGTTATTTTTATTAGTGCGATCAATGACGTGCTGGATAAAGTTAAAGCTTTTGCAGTTGGGGGAGTTGACTTTATTACTAAACCGTTTCAGGTTGAAGAAGTTTTAGCCCGGATAGAAACTCATTTAAAAATTTGTTCACTCCAACAAACTTTGCAAGAAAAAAATCAAGATTTAGCAGCGGCGCTGCACGAACTGCAAGCCACCCAAGAGCATTTGATTCAATCGGAAAAAATGGCAGCCCTGGGACAACTGATTGCCGGCATTGCTCACGAAATCAATACACCCCTGGGAATTATAGGTTCCTCTATTAATAATATAGCTAATTTTTCTGACGTTTTTTTAGAAAGTTTTCCAGAAACTTATCAACAACTTTCTGACGAAAGCAAAGCTTATTTTTTAGCTTTACTGTACAGAGGAACCCATCAAGAAGTTTTATTCACCAGCCGAGAGAAACGCAAATTTAAGCAGCAGTTGGCGGCGGATTTGATGGCAGAAGCTGTTGAAAACTCCGAGGAAATTGCGGATACATTAGTTGACATGGAAATCTACGAAAAAATAGAAGAGTTTTTGCCGCTTTTTAAATCACCGGATTGGGAAGTAGTGTTAAATAGTGCTTACCAGTTTGCAAGCTTTAAAAAAAGTATTAGCCTGATACAAAGAGCGACAGCGAAGTCGGGAAAAGTAGTATTTGCCTTAAAAACCTACGCTCATTTTGATAGCAAACCAGAAAAAGTCCAGGCGAACTTGCATGATGGCATTGAAACGGTATTAACCCTTTATCAAAATCAGCTAAAACACGGTATAGAAGTAGTTAAAAACTATGGAGATTTACCCCAAATCATGTGCTATCCCGATGACTTAAATCAAGCTTGGACTAATCTCGTTCATAATGCCCTGCAAGCAATGGATTATAAGGGTACTTTAACAATTGAAACTCGGCAGCAAGAGGCAAATATTTTCCTCACGTTTACTGATAACGGCAAAGGTATTCCCTCAGAAGTTATTACCAAAATTTTTCAGCCGTTTTTTACGACTAAATCTGCGGGCGAAGGTAGCGGTTTGGGATTGGATATTGTGAGAAAAATTGTGGCAAAACACGGAGGAACAATTGCTGTAGATTCTGTACCGGGGCAGACAACTTTTACCGTCTCGCTGCCAATTTATTAAACAAAACTTACCTGTAGGGGGCAGATTCCCTATGACCGAAAGCATCCAGGATGCAAGCCCCCGGACTCATTCCTTCGCAGACTCATGACCCAGAAATAAAAAAACTGTATCCGATGAAACTTGCCACCCGAATTGATCCGTGGGGTCAATGCTTCAATTGTTTAATCTAAAATCTAAAATCTCAAGTCGATTGACATTCATTGCTGTCTCGCTGACAAATACAAGATTTATTACAAGAAACCGGGTTAATCTTCGGAAGTCCTATTAAAATAAGGTAGGGGACAGATATCCTGGATTCTTTCCCAAAATCAATAATCTAAAAGCAATGTAAAAGCAAGTCATGTCGGTAAACCTACTAAAATTTAAGCAAAGAGGAAAAGATGAATAGGCCTATAATTCTTTGCGTTGATGATGAACCAGATATTTTGAATACTCTCAAGATTCAGCTAAAGAAGGAATTTAAAAATGATTACTTTTATGAATTAGCTGAAAGTGGTGATGAAGCTTTAGATTTACTGGAGGACTTTCAAGAAAAAGCTCAGGTGATTGTGGTGGTTTCTGATTGGCTGATGCCGGGAATCAAAGGTGACGAACTTTTAATTAAAGTTCACCAAAAATATCCTAAAATTATTAAAGTGATGTTGACTGGACAAGCGGATGCAGCGGCTGTTCAGCGGGCAGTAGAAAAAGCAGATTTATACTGTTGTTTGTACAAACCCTGGCAAAGCAAAGACTTAATAGAGACTATAAAATCTGGGCTGGCTAAGTTATGAAAAAACCTGTGATTGTTTGTATTGATGATGAACCTGATGTTTTGAACAGTTTAAAGATTGAACTGAAAAAGGCGATCGGCGATCGGTGTATAATTGAAACCGCTGAAGGTGGGGCTGATGCCTTAGAGTTGCTGGCAGATTTGCAGGCAGATGAATACGAGATTGCTTTGGTGCTTTCCGATTATATCATGCCGGATATTAAAGGGGATGAACTGCTCAGAAGAATTCACGAAAGCTCGCCGGAGACGCTGACTATTATGCTAACGGGGCAAGCTGATTTGGAAGCCCTGAGCAATGCTATTAAGTATGCTAAATTGTACCGTTATATCCCTAAACCTTGGCAAAATGAAGACTTAAAATTAACAGTAGTAGAAGCAGTTCACAGTTATTTACAAGATCAAAAGTTAACAGATGAAATTCATAAGCGCCAAGAAGTAAACGAGGAGTTAAAGCTAGTAAATGAGGCGCTGTCTGCGAGTGAAAAGCGCCTGAGTCAATTTTTAGAAGCTTTACCAGTGGGGGTATCTGTTTATCATCCCGATGGCTCGATCGCCTATTTCAACCAGGCAGCGCGGGATTTACTGGGTGCAGACACTATCCCGGAAAGCACTGCGGGACAATTAGCTGCGACTTATCAACTTTATGTTGCCAATACTGATGAGCTGTACCCGCCGGATAATCTGCCAATTTTGCGCGCACTGAAAGGAGAATCTGTCAAGGTTGACGATGTAGAAATCCGTCAAGATGGCACAAGAATTGCGATCGAGATCAATACCACGCCGATTTTTGACGCTAGCGGAAATATTGTTTATGCGATCGCAGCTTTTCAAGATATTAGCGATCGCAAACAAGCGGAAAAAATACTAGCAGATTACCACCACACCTTAGAAGCCCAAATTGACGAACGTACAGAACAACTGCAACAAGCTGCATTAGCTGCTGAAGCAGCAAACAAAGCTAAAAGCACGTTTCTCGCCAATATGAGCCACGAGTTACGCACCCCTCTCAATTCTATACTCGGCTTTGCACAAATCATGGAACCCAGTCCGGATCTTACTGTCGAAAACCGAGAAAATATGAGAATTATTCGCCGTAGTGGCGAACACTTGCTTACCTTGATCAATGAAGTCTTAGACTTGTCAAAAATCGAAGCGGGGCGGATGACACTTAACCCGAAAAACTTCGACATCTACCGCTTGCTTGACGATTTGCAAGATATGTTTCAACTGCGGGTACATAATCAAGAATTGCAGTTGCATTTTCAGCGCGATGCTGACGTTCCTCAGTACGTGCGAACCGATGATATTAAACTGCGGCAAGTGTTGATTAATCTTCTGAGTAATGCGATTAAGTTTACCCAAACAGGCGAAATCATCTTAAGAGTTATCAAGTTAGAAAAATCGGGTTTTCTGGATTTACTGGATAGTTCTACAGCTTGCTTTGATACCACAAGAAGTATTCGGGAATTTTCGAGAACTAGCAGTGATTTTGCAAAGGTTGAATGGAGCGATGAGGCTGAGGGTTCAACTGTGCCTGGTTTTTTTCTTCTATTTGAAATTGAAGATACAGGAGTTGGCATTGCTCCTGAAGAATTGGGCAGCATTTTTAATGCTTTTGTGCAAACAGCTTCCGGTCAAAAAAATCAGAAAGGCACGGGTTTAGGATTGAAGATCAGTCGTCAATTTGTCCGCCTGATGGGAGGCGAAATTGTCGTAGAAAGTCAACTGGAACTCGGCACTACTTTTAAATTTGAAATTCCAGTGGGTGCCGTTGATGCTGCTGAGCTTCCCGATCCGGAACTTAACCGCGAAGTGAGTGGTTTGGAACCCAATCAACCGTGCTACCGGATTTTAATTGTGGACGATCGCGAAGACAACCGCCAACTTTTAGTCAAAATGCTTTCTCCTTTAGGTTTCGGGGTGGAAGAAGCCACCAACGGCCAGGAAGCAATAGAAATGTGGGAAAATTGGCATCCGCACTTAATTTTGATGGATGTGCGAATGCCGGTGATGGACGGCTACGAAGCTACTAAACAAATTAAGACTAGAATCAAGCAGAGAGAGCAAGAGGGGGAAATGAATATTTCCGATCCCGAATCCCCGATTCCGAAGATTATTGCTTTGACAGCTAGTACAATTGAAGGAAGGCAAGCGTTTGCTTTATTGGTCGGCTGCGACGATTTTATTAGCAAACCTTTCCGCAAAACCGATATATTTGATGCCATCACCAAACATTTGGGGGTGAGGTATCTCTACTCTAACTCAACGGACTTTATCTCAATAGGCGATCCAAATAATTTATCTGACTCGCTCTCTAATGCTGCGCTTGCTTATTTACCCATACTTCCCGCAGAATGGATAGACAACATGAAGCAGGTAATCCGCAGTGCTGATTTTGACTTAATTGTCAGGACAATCGACGAAATAAGGAGGCCTCATCCTGAATTGGCGGAAATCCTCCAGGGTCATCTCGATAATTTTGATTACCAGAAAATTCTCAATTTAATTGCCGAGGCGGAGGAATCAGATAATGCAGATGAAGGCGGAACAAACTGAAAACCATCAAGCGGATATTTTAGTAGTTGACGATACACCAGATAATCTGCGTTTGTTAATTAGAATTTTGCAAAAAAATGGCTATAAAGTTCGACCAGTTACTAATGGTTTTTCGGCGTTAGATGCTATTCAATCTAGCGCGCCAGATTTGATTTTGCTCGATATTATGATGCCGGATATTGACGGGTACGAACTATGTAAAAAATTAAAATCCCAATTGCAATTTCGGGAAATTCCCATCATTTTCCTGAGTGCGCTGGAAGAAGGAATAAATAAAGCCAAAGCTTTTGAAGTGGGCGGCTCGGATTATATAACTAAACCTTTTCAGGTGAAAGAAGTATTGGCACGAGTCAGCAATCAACTTACTGTGCGTTCATTGCAAATGCAATTGCAAGAAAAAAATCAAAAATTGACCGATCAAAATATCCAGTTGCACCAGGAAATCGCTGAACGCCACCAGGTGGAAATGGAAACAAGATTGCTGCTGCAGGCTACACAAGCTATTAGCAAATCTGAAGATTTTGAGTCGGCTATAGATGTGATCTTAGGTTTAATTTGCAAAACTATTGAATGGAATCTGGGCGAAGCTTGGATTCCTTGCAGTGAGGGTTTTTTAAAATGCGCTACAGGTAGGTACGTCAGTGACTCCAGTTTTGCCCAATTCCAACAAACAAGTTGGGAGTTGATTTTTGCTCCCGGTGTGGGACTTCCGGGTAGGATTTGGCAGTCGCAGCAGTCTGAATGGATAGATGATGTTTCTACTGCACCGGAACAAGTTTTTTTAAGAGCTAAAATTGCGCTGAGTGTGGGATTGAAAGCGGCTTTTGGGGTGCCAATTTTGGCGGAAAACCAAGTGTTAGCTATTTTGATTTTTTATCGCGAGAAAGTTCTGAATTGTCAGCCGCGCTTGTTGGAATTAGTGAGCGCGGTTGCTACGCAGCTCGGTTCGTTGATTCAGCGCAAACAAGCTGAAGCAGCTCTGAAAGTGCAGCAAGAGCAAACAGAAAAATTGCTGCTGAATATTTTACCGAAACCTATTGCGGATCGTTTGCAAAAAGAGCAAAAGTTGATAGCGGAGCATTTTGATGAGGTGAGCGTCTTGTTTGCTGATTTGGTGGGTTTTACAGAGTTTTCGGCTCACAAAAGTCCGACGCAGTTGGTAGAAATTTTGAATGGGATTTTTTCGGAGTTCGATAGGTTGTCTGAATTGCACGGGTTGGAAAAGATTAAGACGATTGGGGATGCTTACATGGTGGTTGGGGGTTTGCCGACGCCGCGGGAGGATCACTCCTCGGCGATCGCACTTTTAGCTTTGGAGATGCAGGCAGCTTTGGGGAGGTTTAATGCCAAAATGGGAGAAAATTTTCAATTGAGGCTCGGAATTCACAGCGGTTCGGTGGTGGCTGGAATTATTGGGATTAGTAAATTTAGCTATGATTTGTGGGGCGATACTGTTAATGTTGCTTCACGCATGGAGTCGAACGGATTGCCTGGTAAAATTCAAGTGACGGAGGCGACTTACGAGCGTTTGAAAGAGCAGTTTGTTTTGGAAGAACGGGGTCATATCCCGATCAAAGGCAAAGGAAAGATGCTGACTTACTGGTTAATTGAAGAACAAAAGAAATCTTTTTAAGTTTATGATGTAAATTTCAATTAATATGAAAGGTAGACCGCATTTATACTTTCAGGAGGGCTAATCCTTTGCAAACAGTTGAAACAAAATCGCCGACAGCGTTGAAAAGAGTCCTAGTTATTTTAATATCACTGCTAGCAGTAGCGGTACTGTCGATCGCTACTTTTATCGCTCTACCCGGAGAAAAAACAATGTTTGCTGGAACTAGACCTGCCAATATCGGAATTCAGTCAGGAAAACTCGCAGCGTGCCCGAGTTCCCCCAACTGCGTCAGCAGCTTCAGTCAAGATGCCGAACACAAAATTGAGCCTTTGGCATACACTTCGTCCCAGAGTGAAGCGATGGTAAAGCTCAAAGGGGCGATCGAGTCCTATGGCAAAACTAAAATTATCACGGCAACTGATAATTACCTGTATGCGGAGTTCACCAGTGCTTTGATGGGGTTTGTTGATGACGTTGAATTTTTGGTAGATGATGGAGCGAAAGTGATCCATGTGCGATCGGCTTCGCGTCTGGGACAGTCGGATTTGGGAGTTAACCGCAAACGGATAGAAGCTATCAGAACTCAATTCAATCAACTCTGAACTTAAAATTTCTAGCTTTCCCGAAGCCCCTCTCCTACACGGCTGTTTCATTATCCGTAGGGGCAAACCCCCCGTGGTTGCCCCGATATTTGAAACACCGATTCCCCACGTCCGTGGAGGGGGTAGGCACGGGGGCGCTACCCCTACAAAACGATGATTTCCCTTCATCCGTGGAGGGGGTAGGCACGGGGGCGCTACCCCTACAAAACCATGATTTCCCCACGTCCGTGGAGGGGGTAGGCACGGGGGCGCTACCCCTACAAAACCATGATTTCCGTGAGAATAAAACAGCCCTGCCCTCTCCTACAAGATGAGGGGCTTTGAGATTTGTGTACTACTATGTAATGTTGATTTGTCACTACCTAGTTAACAATTATTAACAGTAGGCACAGCGCAAAGGAGTGTCCAGCAGGGGGAGTAGGACACCGCAATGCCGTTTTCCTACGGTTGGCTTTCAGTTTTAAAACTTGTTATAAGATTGACGATTTTATAGTTTTACAATCTTTAAAATAGCTGAGCGCGCTAGCACAGAAGAAGAGATGCCGTAGTATTCCTATAGGATTAAACAACCTAAATGATACACTTCTGACTTTAGGGAGAGGGAACTGAACGAATTAATTTCTACTATTAAATTAAGTAGAACAAAGAGGAAAAACACATGGCACTTCAAAAATTAGCAGACTTTTATCCTAATTATCAGGAAGAAATCTTTGCTGGAGACGACATCAAGGGATTTGATGTTTATGCTGGCGACTCGGATGAAAAAGTAGGCACGGTTTATGACGCTTTGGTTGATGACAGTGGTCGTTTTCGCTATCTGGTAATTGATACCGGTATTTGGATTTTTGGCAAAAAAGTATTGTTGCCAATCGGCTCGGCTCGCTTCGACTACGGCGCCCGTCGCGTCCACGCCACAGGTCTTCGCAACAAAGCTCAAGCAGAACAATTGCCAGCTTACAATGAATTAGAACCATTAGATTACGATCGCGAAGAACAGGTAAGAGGCGTCTACCGCAATCAAGACACTGCCGCGGCCCGCACTGCAACTCCTGCTAGCTACGATCGCAGCAGCTACAGCTACGATATGGATCGCCCCCTCTACGAAACCAACGAACAGCAGCACCAAAATCTCAAGCTTTATGAAGAACGCTTGATTGCTAACAAACACCGCGCAAAAACAGGCGAAGTAGCAGTTGGCAAGCGCGTGGAAACTGAAACAGCGCGAGCTTCAGTACCCATTGAAAAAGAACGAGTTGTAATCGATCGAGTAACCCCGGTAGAAGCGGGTCGAGTAGTTTCAGTCGGTGAGGCTGACTTCCAATCAGGGGAAGTTGCACGCATGGAAGTCTACGAAGAAACGGCCGACATTCACAAGGAAGCTTTCGTCCGGGAAGAAGTCAACGTCAGAAAAGAAGTTGTTCGCAGCACGGTTGAGGGCGAAGAAACCTTGCGTCGTGAAGAATTAGACGTTAAGACTGATGGCACTGCGGTTGTAGATAATAAAAATAAAAAGATCTAAACCAACCGCAACAGCTATTGCATAGGAATTGCGCCTTAATGACATAATTCTGTCACCGCGCAGGTTTGATTGAATTGGTGGCGATCGCGCAATTCCTATGTGATTGGCGGGGGGGGTACAAAACTTGTCTAGTTTTGGCAACGTTTATGCACTTTCCCCGCCTTTACCAATTTCCCCTTACCAATTCATAATAAAAATCCCTAAGCAGGAAAGTTTAAAAAATGAACGGTCAAGCATCAGCAGAAAAAATAGCAACTGCCAAATCAATAACCCGTCTCAACCGGGTACCTGAAAAAGTCAGAACTAAGCTAAAAAGTTTTACCGTCAAAGACAACCAAGGTCATTTGGTCGGCAAAGTTAAAGATGTCTATTTTGATGCTAACGGTCAGTTAAACTTTGTCGTGACCGGGCTAGGCAGCGAAAATCCCCGCATTTTTTTATTAAGTGTTAAGCTGCTCAAGAAAGTGGATTATCACCAAAAAGCGCTGTTTGTAACTATTAATTCGGCTCAAGTCGATCTGCTGCCCGTAGTTTCGGCAAATGGCGAGCATCCGTATTTAGAAAATCCCTCGGAACCGGATAATGAATTTAGCAACCGTGAATTAACAAATCCCTCAACAGTTATGTCAAATCTAACAGATGCCGATCGCACTGATGCAAATTGGGAGACCGATCGGGATGAGGAAAACTTGGATATTGTCGATCGAGAAGTAATTCGCCTGCTAGAAGAACGATTGGTGATCAATCGCAGCAAGCGCAAAGTCGGCGAAGTCATAGTACGTAAAGAAATTGAAACTCGGATGGTACAAGTACCTATCCAGTGGGAAAAGCTGATTGTCGAACAAGTCGGCGACGATCCGAAGGTGTTGGCAGAAATAGATTTAGGCGAGGGAAACATCACCGGTATAGATTTGACGGAGATTAAGAGCGATCGCCAAGAACCGACAGTTAAGGCTGAATTTACCTCTGTGCAGAAAGCTAGCAAAATCTTAAATTCGATCGCCTCTCAACCCCGTCACGGTTGCGTCAAAGTCCGCCTAGAACTCGTTCTCGAAGACAAGCAACTTGAGGATACTTACCAAAAATGGATGACGGAACACCACTCAGAGAGTTAAAATATTCGTCCTTTTCGGTCTAGATTTTAGCTATTAGCGAGAAACTTAAATCTAAGAACGGACTGTGGCGATTCGTGCTGGGGAGAAAGTTCACCGCCATCTACTAAGATCATGTTCGGTAAATTAACCGTAATTTTGGTAGTGGCGGGTTTACCAATATCTATAATATAAGCCCGATATCCGTCAACCCGCCCCGACCGGGATATGGAAATTTTTAGCGATCGACCTCTAGACAAAATTGTAGCGACTTGCGGTAAAATTGTGGTGGTCAAATTTAAAAGTATTTGAAAATGCCCAGCACAATCTCCGACATTAAAGTAAAAACGATCGCAGGCGAAGACAAGCAGCTAGGAGAGTACGCTGGCCAGGTACTCTTGATAGTTAATGTAGCTTCCAAATGTGGCTATACACCTCAATACAAAGGACTCGAAGAATTAAGCCAGAAGTACAGCGCGGCTGGACTCCGTGTTTTAGGATTTCCCTGCAACGACTTCGGAGGTCAAGAACCCGGAAGTAATCCAGAAATCGTCAATTTCTGTACTACAAAATACGGCGTCACCTTTGAATTATTTGACAAAGTACGCGCTAAAGGCACTCAGCAGCACCCGCTGTACGCTAAGCTTACGAGTGCAGTCGAGCCCAAGGGTGAGGTTTCCTGGAATTTTGAGAAATTCTTAGTTAGCAAACAGGGTGAAGTGGTTGCCAGATTCCGCAGTAGTGTTGGCCCCGATTCGCCCGAACTGATCGCTGCCATCGATCGAGAATTGGCGAAATAAGAAGTTCGGCAACTAAGCAGTGTACAGGATTTAACTGATTTAACGGATGGATGTTTAGGGAAGAGGGAAGAAATTAATAGGCTTTTTTTCCAATAAGTTGAAAGCTATTTTTTTCCTTCTGCTTTTCCCCCTTGTGTGCAAGCACTAAACCATGAACAAATACCGATGATTGTATTTAATTGGAGAACTGTTTAATTTAATGGAAAATACATCGGGATTAGATTTAGTTGTAGGTGTACTTGCCTTCGCAATTCTGGCAGGTGGTCTGGCCATGCTATTTGTAGGCATGGCATCATTTCCTAAAGAAAAATAACAATACTAGGACTTACTCACAATTGTTGAGAAACCGGGTTTTTTTACGAAAAGACACGTTGTAGACCGCACCAAAGGTAAAAAACCCGGTTTCGAGGCCCCGATTAAGTCCTGACTACCAACTTAAAATGCTTATTTTACAGCAGACCATCTGAATAAATCAAACTCCTTTCAATTTGAACATTCGCAATTGATGACAATCATGCAAACTACCGAAAACAACGTCAAAATTGCCCTCGCGCCGGGGAATTTGCGCCGCGTTCACCATATTGCTTTAAACGTGCGCGACATGAAAGCTTCCCGCCACTTCTATGGTACAATTCTCGGTCTGCACGAACTAACAGGTGCAGAAATTCCCGCAACTTTAACAGAAATGGTAGCCGCTGGTAAAGTCGCTAATTTCGTTACCCCAGACGGTACTGTTATTGACTTATTTTGGCAGCCCGACTTGGAACCGCCAAACCCAGACCCGGAGAAAGCTTTTACCCGCGCCAACCACTTAGCCTTCGATATTGAGCCGGATTTGTTCGATCGCGCTCTGGAAGTGCTAAAGTCAAATCAAATTGCGATCGATAGCGGCCCCGTTACTCGCGCTACAGGACGCGGCATTTACTTTTACGATCCTGATGGATTTATCATCGAAATCCGTTGTGATCCAGCTTAAACACTCGCTATCGGGTTCTCTGTAGTCCGGGTGCACCCTACATTTACTCTTTGGATTGCGGTAATCCCTAACGATCGCTAATTAAATAACTTATACAGCACTTTCCAGGTAAGTGAAGTACAGAGAAACCGGGTTTCTTGAATAAAACCGGTTTCTGGCGAGAAATCCAGAAGAAACCCGGTTTCTGGGGTGTACTTTATAAACCTGGAATCCGCTGTAATTTTAATTATTATTGTGGGATGGGCGTCCCGCCCGTCCAAAAAGGACGGGCGGGAAGCCCATCCCACTTTCAAGAGTGGAAGTTATTTAATTCTCATTCCTAAACATCCTACCTTTAAAGTTGTTTTATTTTCCGTCTTGGCTAATAGGTTGCTTCGGCCAAGTAAACCGAAAAGTTGCTCCCTCACCTTCGGCAGATTCTAGGGAAATAGTGCCCCCTTGACCTTCGACAATTTTTTTCACCAGCGACAAACCAATCCCAGTATTTTCAACTTTATCACGAGCTTCCAAGGTCTGAAAAATCACAAAAACTTTATCGTGATATTGAGGATCAATTCCCGGCCCGTCATCCTCTACAGAAAACTCGTAAAAATCATCTAACTCTTTAACGGATATGTTTACGTGACCCGATTCAGATCGGTTGTGCTTAATTGCGTTGCTAATTAAATTAGAAAAAACCTGCTGCAACAGCAATCTTTCTGCCACAAAAGTTGGCATTTTCGGTTCAACTTTCACCTCAAATCCAGACGGCGGCGCCAACGAATCAATAATTTCGGCTAATAAATTCTCAACTTTTACCATTTCTGAAGGCACTTGAATCCGTCCGACGCGGGAATATTGCAGCAGTCCCTCAATCAAACCTTCCATGCGGTAAACTCTGCCCCGCAGCAGGTTCATTTGGTGCAGAGTATCCTCTGTCATCGACTCGCTGAGGTCTTCTTCTATCCAACTGCTGAGATTGGCGATCGCCCTGAGTGGCGCTTTCAAATCGTGAGAAACTACATAAGCAAACTGGTCTAATTCTTGATTCCGCTTTCTTAAAACATTCGTCGTTTGAGCCAGATTTTGGGCTGTTAACCTCAATTCTTGAGCGCGCAACCGCAGCGATTCCTGCGCTTGTTTGCGATCCCTAATATCTTCAACCACACTCATCAAAAATTGAGTGCCATTTTCTTCTCGCAGCAGCGAAACCGTCAAGTTTGCCCACACCAACTCTCCGTCTTTGCGGATGTAGCGCTTTTCCAAAGAGAAATTTTCAATTTCTCCTGCTAACAATTGGCGCACAAGTTCCTGTTCACTTGCCAAATCTCCAGGCCAAGTAATCTCCTGAAATCTTTTCTCCAGCAATTCTTGCCTGCTGTAGCCCAAAATATCGCAAAGTTTTTGATTGACTAACAGAAATTTGCCTTCCACACTCGCTTGCACCATGCCGACTGCCGCCTGCTCAAAAGTAGCGCGAAACCGCTGGGCGCTTTGGGCTAAAGCAATTTCTGAGCGTTTGCGATCGCTAATATCGTTGCTGATTTCCAAAATAGCAATCGGTTGATCTTGATCGTCGTACTGCAAAGTCCATCGGCTTGCCACCGTTATTTTTGTCCCGTCTTTCTTAGTTCGCACCAGTTCTCCTTGCCAAGAACCCTTCTCGAAAAATACTTTTTGAATTACCTCAAAAGGTTGAGCCCATTCTGTTTGTAAAAGCTTGTGAATATTTTTTCCTACTGCTTGCGACCTCCGCCACCCGTAGAGCCACTTCGCCCCCAAATTCCAATAAGAAATTGCCCCATTCAAGTCTAGTACCGCGATCGTATCGTTGGCCAAATCCAGCATTTGCGCTTGCTTTCGCAGAGTTTCCTCCGCTTGTTTCCGTCCTCTGGCATCGCGGCAAATCGCAATAAACAAGTGTTGATTTGCCAGACGCATTTCGCTGATAGCTAAATCCATCGGAAACTTAGTTCCGTCGTGGCGAATTCCAACTGTTTCTTGTTGGTAAGTCTTCAGCGTAGTATCTGGATGTAACACAAAATATTCGATCGAATAATCCCCCACGGTGCTGTAAGGCTGGGGTTGAGCTATCAGTCGCCGCAAGTTAGAGCCAATTATTCGATCGGCTTTCTCGCCAAAAATCTTTTCTGCTGCCCTATTAAAAGACTCAATATTTCCCCCTGCGTCCAAAGTGATAATCCCGTCAGCCGCATTGTCTACCACAGCTTGAATGCGACTTTTACTTTCTTCCAAGCCTGCTTCCCGCTTCCTTAATTCCTTCTCTAAACCATCAAATAAATACCAGGAAGCCCCGGCGCCAAAACAGCCGCAAAGCAAACCAGCAACTTGCACAAAATTAGTGAAATCTATCAAACCCCGTCTTTGCTGATCTAGAGCTTTCTGGTAGGCTTCGCCGGCATTAGCAAACACATTAATTTTTGCACGCAGGTTATCCCTCCTCGCTTTGCCTTGAGTGAACACCTCAATTATTTCCGGCGACTGCACGCTTGTTGCCGAACTGTCGAGCTTATTCAAAGTGTTTTGCAAGAAATTTATATGCTGTTCGGTACTTTTTTTGATATCTTCAAATCGCTGAGCTTGCAGTGTATTTTCTTGAACCATAACCTTGAGTTCAGCCAGCAGCGGAGGCAAACTCTTCTTGGCTTCTAAGTAGGGCGAGAGAAATGTGCGGCGCTTCGTCAACCCGTAACCTCGAATGCCCGTTTCCGCATCCACCACGAGGGTTAACAAGCGGTTAGTTTCCTGAAGTATTGCCCTATTAGTATCTCCTCGCTCTCTTATCTGTATGGTAATCTCCCGGAGGGCTGCAATTGCTAGCAGGGAAGCAAACAGAAAAATAATGGGGATAGCAACGATGATTGCTCCCCGCTGGCGAATTGGTCGGTCTGTCCATACAAAGTGGAGGCAGCGATCGAGCAAATACTTCACGAATATTGAAGGAGAAAGTTTGCTGCCAGTATATCGCTTTTTGGTCGTTTAGGCTATGGATAAGTTTGTTTTGTTTAGTTGGGCGAGCGTTGGGGACTAACCGTGGAAACTAGATTAGACCCCTGCTATAGCTACCTGCTGACACTAACAGCAGATTTTTTGGCACGGTGTTTAAACGGAGGCAGGGAGAAAGAAAGGACTTTTTTCGACACCGAGACAGCAGGCGAAGCAGAAAGGATCGTTTCTGTTTTACCTTCGTTTTCGCCTTCGGCTTCTGCTTTTAAACTAGAGTCTGTTTCGCCAGTGTTTGGAACACTTGTAACTACAGTAGTCCACCTGCCTGTAGCCGGATCGCGATAACAAGTAAAAGGGTTTATTTTTAGCGGTTGACTGCAAGGTTTAATCATGTAGATGCACTCCTTTGATTCTGAGAAATTGTGCATTGCTTTCAGCAGCAATGCTATCTCGCCCGTAGAAGCAGTATGAAGGCAAAAAGCAGAATTGTGTTTCTGCGTCCAGAGACTTTTGAAACTTCCTGATTTCCTGTTAAATTTTGCCTTCTACTGCTTCGCGACCATAGCATTACTTTTACCAAATTGCCTTTCTGGAAGCAACCCCCCACCGCCTTAATTAGGTTGAGGTGGGACTTGTGAATGCAGCGAGGCCCCCGATCGTGCCTGCAGGACAATCTTGGAATAATATAGGTATTCTAGGCTGAAAAAAAATGCTACTGTGTGATCGACAACAGAGGTCGATCGCGATCGGTGTCACAATTAAAAAGGGAATGGGTAATTGGTAATGGGTAATTGGTAATTGGAAAATTGGTAATGGGGAAATTATTCCATCTTTTGCCATCCGTTAAATCCGTTAAATCCGGTACACAATTTCGGGAAAAATTCCCACCCGTTAAATCCCTTAAATCCCCTACATTGCTAGTTGCCCAACTTGTTTCTAACTAATATCAACTTTTGCATTTAAATGCACCGTAAAAGTAGAGCCAACATCCAACTCACTCTCAACAGTAATATCGCCGCCCATCATCTGGCAAAACAAGCGACTAATGGCCAATCCTAAACCGGTGCCGCCGTACTTGCGAGTAGTCGAAGCGTCCCCTTGAATAAAAGGTTGAAACAAACCCTGCTGCTGTTCGGCCGACATTCCAATCCCCGTATCAGATACCTGTAAATAAACCCAATCGCTGTCGCCTGCGGGTTCGCGAGTCGCGCTCAACAGCACCGTTCCACCTTCGGTAAACTTCAGGGCATTCGAGAGCAAATTGAACAGAATTTGCCGGACTTTAGTCAAATCTGCATACATCACTCCCAAATTTTCAGAGCAAGAAACTTGCAATTGATTGTGATTTTTTTCGACCAAAGGGTGCAAAGTAGCAACAACTTCTTCTATTAAATTACAGAGGTCAAATTTTTCTAAATAAAGCTCCATCCGACCGGCTTCTATCTTAGAAAGGTCTAGAATATCGTTAATTAAAGTCAGCAAGTGTTTGCCGGCGTTATAAATTTTTTGGGTATCGGGAATGATTTCTTCGAGTCCCGATTCCCGTGCTTCTTCTTGTAGCATTTCGCTGTAACCGATAATCGCGTTGAGCGGTGTCCGCAGCTCGTGGCTCATATTGGCTAAAAAAGTGCTTTTAGCTCTCGAAGCTGCTTCAGCTTTGTGTAAGGCTTCTTGCAAGGCTATTTCGGCTCTTTTGCGCTCGGCAATTTCGATGCGGAGCAGTTTATTGGCGGTGGTGAGTTGAGCGGTGCGCTGATCGACGGTCATTTCTAGCTGTGCTTTGGCTTTGGAAAGGGCTTCCTGAGCCCGCTGGCGCTCAAATCCTTCGATCGCCAGTGCTACCAAATTTGCCAAAGAATCAGCGAAGGTGCGCTCCTCCAGAGCCCACTGGCGGGGCGCGCCGATATGTTCGAGAGAGAGAATGCCCACGATCTGGCCACCGAGCCTAATTGCTACATTTAATATGGATGAATTCGGCTTGCTGGCATTTGGCAGCACACCGGAATGTTCGGCGAGGGAAGATGAGTGGGACAAATTTGTTTGTAGAGAGTTTTGAGTCTTTGTCGTAGGTTCTAAACCATTGTCCGATCGCAAATTTTCGCGCGGTGCGTCGCCTTCAACATCTAAAATTGATAAATTTAAATCGCTTGCCGATATGCACTCCCGGCTCAAATGATTCTCCTGGGTGCGATCGTACACGTCGAGACAAACTAATTTGAGGTTGGGGATTTTAAACTTAGAATGATTAACTCCCTCGTGTTGCTCTGGGGCAGCGGTATCTGTCTCGATTGCCTCTGTTTGGTTGTGGGCGAGTAATCTCTCAGTAAAATTTAGCTGGGGATCGCTGGGGTAGCGATTTCCAAATCTTCCATGGTTGTAAAGCCAGACGCTGACTTTTTCGACATCCAAAGTCCGGGCTGCAGCCTCGGTAATTTCGCGAATTCCCACATTCAGCGCACCGCTGTTGAGAGTCCTCTGCCTACCTAGCTGCAACAAAGCCAAACTCTGGCGGCGGAGGCGCTTTTCGCTCTCTTGGAGGGTTTGTTCTGCTTCCTTGCGCTGGGTGAGGTCGTACAAGGCGCACAATGCCGTCGGCTGGCCGTTAAACACCAGCGACTGAACCGAGATCATGGCCCAGAAAGCGGTGCCGTCTGATTTTTTGCAGTGGAGTTCGTAGTTTTGGAGGTATCCGTCCTTAGCAAGTGCCTCAAGTACCTGTGGGCGATCGGCGGGGTTGAAGTAAAAGTCTGGAGTGCTGCAGCCGATCAATTTTTCTAGGGGTATGTTCAGGAGAGAAGCCAATTGAGCGTTCGCATACATAATTAAGCCGTCACAGAGGCGAGAAACTAATATCGGCACGGGAGTTGCCGAGGCGATCGCCCGAAACTGCTCTTCGCTGGAACGCAGCGCCAACTGAGCTTTGCTCAGCAAGTGAGCTTCCATCGTATCTGAATGTTCGGTGGTAGTCTCCAGCAAAAGTTCTAGGTCAACCTTTTCGCGCTTCAAGTTTTCAAGTTCCGCACTCAGCCGCTGAACGTCGAAAAGTAGCTGTTCTGTCGATGGTTCTTCCTGCATAGCAATTGAAAATTGGTAAATTTTAGTCGGTTCTGAAGTTTTTTATGGTTTTGTGCTAGTTTAACTATGACTTATTCCGATTAACTTCAGCCACCCCGATCCTGGTTCGCGGACTTAGCCGGGGATTACTGTCTACCTTTTTCGCTATTATTCCAATTCTAAGTGCAAGGAAGGCATCAGCCGCTGCAAGTTTTTCAGGGATTTTATCTGCCAGGGGATCTGTTTAGAACCTTTGATGGCGATTTGAATATTTTTTTGCTGGCGCACTTTGATCACAAATTTTGAGAGAATATTAATTCCAGAACTATTTAAAAATTCTAGCTTTCGCAAGTCTAGAGTCACCGTGTTTGGGCAGGAGTCAGCCACTTCGTTGAGCAGATCGACGATCGGTGCGTATTCTTCCACCTGGCTGAGTCGGAACGACCCGCTACAGGTGACTGTTTGCGTAGTGCGATCGTACTGGATCGTGTAATCTTTGGTCTGAATCTCCATAGCTGGTAAAAGTATAGTCATTTATAGGCATGGGAGGCTTCAAGTCCCTCCCCCTTCACTTTTACTTTGAGCGGATTAACCCGCCTCGGCTGAACTACGCAGCTCCCTATCCCATCGCTGAAGGCATTTGGGATTGCTTTTCTGAGGATGTTGTACGAAGCGTTGATATCAGAATTAATTAACTGACCAGTCGATGTTTTGTACAAACCTCGCTTGAGCCGCTTACCAGTGAACACAGGCTCTTTATCAGTTTTTCCGTAAACAGGGATTGGGTCTAAGTCCAAAAAACTTGACCGCGACGTGTAGGATTCCTCCTGCACGATTACCTTAATTCCCGCCAACCAAGCTTTGTATTCCAACATCTCAATTAGTCGAGCGTGAGGGAGACTGACAAAGTTTTGGTTGGTTTGCTTCCCTAGATAAATTCCAGTTTTCCACTGTGCATTCTTGCCAATTACTAGCGTCCCAATCTGCTTGGCCGTTAAAATGTCAATAATTAGGCGGCTGGCATGATGTAAGTAATTGTCAACTTTCTGATTGCGACAGCGAGTTAAGCGCTGAATCCGGGGTGAAGTTTTGCGATTCCCTTTCAACTGGGATTGTAATCGTGAACAGCGTTTGTTGTAGAACTGGTTAATCGATTTTAATGGTCGCCCGTTAATCAACAAAGGGATAAATCCCGGCTGATTTGAAGTTAACGCCACTAAATTATCCAGTCCTAAATCAATACTAGCTACAGAGTTGGCATTGCCAAGGGTGGACTCCGCTTCATCATAAATCACCTCAATTACATAGGAATCACATTTCGGAACCAGTCTAACTTGACAAATCTGGTTGGGATTGAGTTGGGTTTTAATTGAAAGTTCAGTGCCGGAAAGTTTAATGATTCCTTTCTTCAACTGTTTGCTGCTAATTGCTTGAATCGTGTAGACGAGAAGGTTTCGCCCTTTAGTCTTATCTTTGTACTTTGGCAATTTTGGGCTACCCGTGAATCTTGAAGAGTCAGCTTTGTAAGCTTTAATGGCTTCAAAAAACGATTTCCAATTCTTGTCTAGCACCATTAAGATTTGCTGACTTACTTTAGCAGGCAAAGCCTTATATGCTTCGTGAGACTTCATCAATCGGTTCATTTCGTTGTAATTGACATAACCCCATCCATAAATAAAGCTCTGACGAATGACGTAATTGGCGGCATTGTAGAGGTTTTTGGACTTGAAAGCTAGTTCGTCTATTTGGGCGAAACGGTGTGACGTTGATTTAATGATGTGCCTCTGTGTTAGTTGCATTTGAGAGTTGCGTTTTTTGGGCGATGCGTATTCCTTGTTCAACACTCACAACAATAGAATACCATTATTGTTTATAATTGCTTATAAACTCAATGAAGTTTTACAATACTTTTGTCAGTTGCCGATTTTGAGTGGTAAAGGGGCTTTGGCTGCGTGAGCGAGGATTGAGCTTCAGGCTAGCACGATCAAAATTCACCCGTTTGCCGAATGCCGAAGGCCTTGGCGTGTGTAACTTTTGTTACATATACTGCCAACTGTACGATTGCCCCTGGGCAGTTAGGAGTTATTTTAGGATTTAGCGGTTGTGATACGAGTTGGCAAAAATAATGCAACTGTTGACTAGCTCTCAACCCTGGTAGTCATCAGTCATTGCCAATCTAACATTTCCAATCTCAAATCTCAAATTGTATGAGTTGTGGGGGTAGACGAGACCAGCTTTTGCTGAAGTTCCGAGCTATCAATTTGATTTTTTTTATCAATTTGGTATTGACAAAATCCCCAAAATGTGAGACATATTGCACATCTGGCACTGAAGTGAAGGGGAGAATATTTAATGGCAATTTCAGGAATTACAGAAAAGCTTTTGGCTGCTAAAAAAGCTAAGGGAATTAGTTTTGCAGATTTGGAAAAAGTTTTGGGGCGCGACGAAGTTTGGATTGCGGCGGTTCTTTACCGTCAAGCTACCGCATCAGCAGATGAAGCCGAGAAAATTGTATCGGCTTTGGGACTAGATAGCGAGACGGCTGCGGTTCTCTGTGAACCTCCGTTAAAAGGTTCTTTGGAATCCTCGGTTCCGGTTGACCCGCTGATTTATCGTTTCTATGAAATTATGCAGGTTTACGGGATGCCACTCAAAGCAGTGATTCACGAAAAATTTGGTGACGGGATTATGAGCGCGATCGACTTTACTTTGGATGTCGAGAAAGAAGCAGACCCAAAAGGCGATCGAGTGAAAATAATTATGTCGGGAAAATTTTTGGAATACAAAAAATGGTAAGCCCGTGCGGCTTTATTTTCAAGTGAAAATGAAAAATTAAAATTGGCTCCCATGACTCATGACTAATCACTAAAGCCTCAAAAGTGTTAACTTAGAAACAGAGATCGCGAAGCTTGACTGCGCCAAAAAACCGAGACAAGCCCCCGACTTAAGTCGTGCAGAGCCCCAAATTTTAGACCCTAGTTCAGCTCCAAAATTCATCTGTGGAGTAAATCTAAAATCTAAAATCTAAAATCTAAAATCGACTGACTGGCTTGGGTGTCCGATCGGGAAACCCCTCTAGGGCACAGCTAAGGTAACTCCCGCGGCAACTTCCCCAGTCGAAACAAGCAACCGCAACCGTAAAGTAAGAGGCAAATATGTCAAAATATGACTCCCATCTCAGATGCTCCTTTTGCGGCAAGTCGCAAGAGTACGTCCGCAAGTTAATAGCTGGGCCCGGCGTCTACATTTGCGATGAATGCGTGGAACTGTGCAATGAAATTTTAGAGGAGGAGTTCTTTGACTCCAGTAAAACAATTGGCCAACAGATTCCCCAATCAGAGGTGCGAGAGTCTCAGGGACAAGGAACCAGGCGCCCAGGTCGATCGAATAAATCGAAAATTGTTTTAGGTCAAATTCCGAAACCAACAGAGATTAAGCAGCATTTAGACAACCACGTCATCGGCCAGCACTCAGCAAAAAAAGTCCTTTCTGTAGCAGTTTATAACCACTACAAGCGCTTGAGCGTTGACCAAGTAAAAGATAGCGACAAGTCTTCCCCTGACAGCGATGTAGAATTGCAAAAATCCAACATCCTGCTAGTAGGACCCACAGGTTGTGGCAAAACTTTGTTAGCGCAAAGTTTGGCGCAAATGCTCGAAGTTCCGTTTGCCGTAGCTGATGCGACGACACTGACAGAAGCTGGATATGTCGGCGACGATGTAGAAAATATCTTGCTGCGGCTGTTGCAAATGTCCGATTTTGATGTGGAAGCGGCGCAGCGGGGCATTATTTATATTGATGAAATTGACAAGATTGCTCGCAAAAGCGAAAACACTTCGATCACTAGAGATGTATCGGGAGAAGGAGTGCAGCAAGCGCTGCTAAAAATGTTGGAAGGAACAGTGGTTAACGTGCCCCCGCAAGGCGGCCGCAAACATCCTTACCAAGATTTTATTCAAGTTGACACTAGCAAAATTCTATTTATTTGTGGCGGTGCTTTTGTCGGTTTGGAAAAAATAGTTGAACAGCGTTTGGGTAAAAAATCCTTGGGCTTTATTCAGCCAACAGAAAGCGACACCAACTCAACTTTGCCGGCGAAGGATAAGCGGGCCGCTGATATTTTGCAGCAGGTACAGCCGGACGATTTAGTCAAGTTTGGTTTAATTCCTGAGTTTGTGGGGCGGATACCGGTGGTGACGGTGATTTCGCCCCTGGATGAAGCAGCTTTGATGCAGATATTGACCGAGCCCCGGAATGCGCTGGTGAAGCAGTATCAAAAGCTGTTGAAGATGGACAGCGTGGAGTTGGAATTCCAGCCGGAAGCGCTACGGGCGATCGCTCAAGAGGCCTATCGTCGTAAAACTGGCGCGAGAGCTCTCCGCAGCATTTTAGAAGAGTTAATGCTGGATGTGATGTACGAGTTGCCTTCTCGCAAGGATGTGGCTAACTGTATGATTACTCCTGAAATGGTCGAGAAGCGATCGACTGCTGAATTGCTGTGGCATCCCGCATGGCGGCAGCACGAAACTGCATAATTTGTAATCTGTAGGGTGCTTGTGGCGCATCCTACAAACTACTAAACCAGCCCCCAGATTTATCCCTGGGCTCGCTTTCTCCCATCTAAAATCTAAAATCTAAAATCTAAAATCTAAAATCTAAAATCGATTGGCGGTAAGTGCGGTATGATGTGATTTCGCGATCGGTTCTAGCGGGGAGCAGCCGTTAGAGGAAACGGGGAAAGTTCGGTGCAAGTCCGGCGCTGTCCCGCAACTGTAATGAAACCCTTGGGGTTTCTCAAGTCAGAATGCCCGCCGATATATAACTCACTTTTGAACGCATCTGCGAGGTACGGATGATGGATGGAATTAACACGGCTGTACGCACAAAGCACAGTCTATTTGTTTGCACTGCTTGCGCTAGTGTTTGGAAAAACGGCAAGCGCGAAGGTAAAAGCGGCGGTCAACAATTTATGGAAAATTTGTCGCAACTCGCTAAAGATTGGGAGTTTTCTGATAAGTTTGAGATTCAAGAGGTTGAGTGCATGAGTGCTTGTAGTCACTCTTGTGCGGTGTCTTTTGCTGCTGTTGGAAAGTACACTTATCTGTTTGGCGATTTACCAGCAAATGAGTCGGAAAGCGTCGAGGCGGTACTCGAATGCGCGGGTCAATACTATGCTAAACCAGACGGTTTGTTGCCTTGGTCTGAGCGTCCTCAAGCTCTGAAAAAAGGTGTTTTAGCAAAGATTCCACCACTACCAAATTAGAGTTTTTCTCCTTACCATGCTCGGCCCATCGGCGATAACTAAGACCACCAATCCGCCAGGGACTTAAGTCCCTGGCTAATAGCGAAAGTCCTCTAAAGAGGACTGAGAATAAAAAATTTAAACTCATTAGTCCTCTTGAGAGGACTTTCGCTTTGAGGCAGGGGTTTAAACCCCTGCCGGAATGTCGGTTTAACGAGTTTCCTGTCAGCAATTGACTGACCCAAAATTGAAAGATATTCAATCACAGTACAACAACTAAATTATCAATGCACAAAATTCCTGTTACTGTCATCACTGGTTTTCTTGGTAGCGGTAAAACTACCTTAATTCGCCACTTATTGCAAAATAATCAAGGTCGCCGCATTGCTGTTCTGGTTAACGAATTTGGCGAAATCGGAATTGACGGAGAACTGCTGCGCGATTGCCAAGTTTGCGACGAAGAAGAAAATGTCAGCAGCAATATTGTTGAACTAACAAATGGTTGTCTTTGCTGCACTGTTCAAGAGGAATTCTTGCCCACTATGCAGGAATTGTTGAAGCGTAGAGAGCAAATAGATTGTATCTTAATTGAGACTTCGGGCCTCGCACTTCCTAAACCTTTGATTCAAGCTTTTCGCTGGCCGGAAATTCGCACGGGTGCTACTGTAGACGGTGTGGTTGCTGTTGTCGATTGCGAAGCTATTGCTAGCGGTTCTTTTGTCGGTGATATCGATGCTTTGATGGCACAGCGGCAGGCTGATGATAGTTTAGATCACGAAACTCCGATCGAGGAATTGTTTGAAGACCAGTTAGCCTGTGCCGATATGGTACTTTTAACGAAGGTCGATCGCGTAGATGTGGAAACTCACAAGAAAGTCCAAAGCTGGTTGCAGCAAGAGTTACGTCCGAGTGTGAAAATTGTGCCCTGCAAAGGTGGCGAAATTAACCCGGATGTGTTAATGGGATTTAATGCGGCGGTTGAGGATGATTTGGAGTCTCGCCCAAGTCACCACGACACTGAGGAGGAACACGAGCACGATGATGATATTAACTCGACTTACTTTATTGCCGATCGCGAATTTGAACCTGAAGCTTTGGTGAAAAAACTGCAATCCTTGATGCAGCAGGAGGAAATCTATCGGATTAAAGGGTTTGTGGCGGTTCCCAAGAAACCGATGAGGATGGTGTTGCAAGGTGTGGGCTCTCGGATAGAATATTTTTACGATCGCCCTTGGCAATCTTCCGAGATCCGTCAAACCAAATTAGTGCTGATCGGTCGAGAGTTAGAGCGCGATCGAATTGCAGCTATGATTAACAATTAATTGTCATCAGTCATTAGCCACACACGCTGACCTCAGAAACCGGGTTTCTTCCTATATTTCTCGTTCTTCCAAAACTCGTAGAAACCCGGTTTCTAGCCCTATGGGTAAGCCCTGAACCAAAGACTGCGTATTCCTGTAGTTAAAAACTCTTAACATTTTTTAATAAACTTGCTACTACCAGCAAGTTTGGTGTAAAATAACGATAATGGTTATCATTGTACACTAATCGAGGTCAAGTATGGTGAGTGCTGGGGCGATCGAATCAGTTCCTGTTACCGTTCTCACGGGCTATCTGGGTGCAGGCAAAACTACGCTACTGAACCGAATTTTAACAGAGGAACACGGCAAAAAAGTTGCAGTCATCGTCAACGAGTTCGGCGAAGTAGGCATCGACAACCAACTGATAATTGATGCCGACGAAGAAATTTTCGAGATGAACAACGGCTGCATTTGCTGTACAGTGCGAGGCGATTTAATTCGGATTATCGGCAACTTGATGAAGCGGCGAGACAAATTCGACCACATAGTCATCGAAACCACAGGTTTAGCCGACCCCGCACCCGTCATTCAGACATTTTTTGTAGACGAAGATATGCGGGACACATTACTGCTAGATGCAGTTGTCACCGTAGTCGATGCCAAGCACATCTGGCAGCACTGGGACGCAGACGAAGCTCAAGAGCAAATTGCATTCGCCGATGTAGTTTTGCTCAACAAAACAGATTTAGTGACTGAGGAAGAATTGGCAGAATTAGAAAAGCGAATTCGCGCCATGAATGCAATGGCAAAAATTTACCGTACTCACAACGCTGAATTACAAATGGATGCTTTGTTGGGCGTCAAAGCATTTGATTTAAACCGGGCATTAGAAATAGAACCCGACTTTTTGGGCGAAGACACTCACGAACACGACGAAACTGTTACCTCGGTAGCAATAGTAGAATCCGGCGCCATTGACGGCAACAAATTTAGCGATTGGGTCGGCGAATTGTTGCGAACTCAAGGCACGAATATCTTTCGGACAAAAGGCATTTTGAATATGGCTGGAGAAAACAACAGATTTGTGTTTCAAGGAGTGCATATGTTGTTCGATGGCAGACCGGATCGACCTTGGAAAGATACAGAAATTCCGAAAAATGAGCTTGTATTTATCGGTCGGAATTTAAACGAAAATCAATTGCGAGAGGATTTTCGTAAATGTCTGGTTTAACTGACATATTGAAGCATTTTCAATAAGCCTTTTAGCAACAGGCAAGATGCCTGTTCCACAAGAAGAGAATTCATCTCTTGTGGAAGGGAACAGGCAAGATGCCTGTTCCACAAGAAGAAAATTCATCTTTTGTGGAAGGGAACAGGCAAGATGCCTGTTCCACAAGAAGAGAATTCATCTTTTTGTGGAAGGGAACAGGCAAGATGCCTGTTCCACAAGATGAAAATTCATCTTTTGTGGAAGGGAACAGGCAAGATGCCTGTTCCACAAGAAGAGAATTCATCTCTTGTGGAACGGGCATCTTGCCCGTTCTTAAGAATAGTACAATATGTCAGATTCAATAAATATGGGTAACAAAAAGACAAATAAAAGTGAACTAACCCTGCAATTTCACGCTAAAAAAATGCTGTCTGACTACGTAACTGCTGTTACTTGGTCGCCGGATGGCAAAACTTTAGCAGTCTGTTCCGCTGCGGGCGAAGTGATGTTAGGGACTGTAGGGACAATGAATGAATTGTCCTTGCAACCGCTACAAACTGCTACGGGTAAATCAGCCGATTGCTTGTCTTTTTCCCGCGACAGTCAATTCCTAGCTGCTGGCGGACAAGACGGACGGGTGCAAATTTGGCGCGTTAATTCTGGGGAATTAATTGCTAATTTGGACAACCAGCGCGTCTGGGTGGACAAGTTAGTTTGGAGTCCGAACTGCAATCAGTTAGCTTTTAGTATGGGCCGCTGCGTTCAAGTTTGGAATGCTGATGATGATGTTGTTGAAGTAACGCTGAATTTCGACTCATCATCTATCCTCGATTTAGCATGGCATCCTGTTGTTAAATATCTGGCAGTTAGCGGCTATCAAGGTGTCAAAGTTTGGGACGGCGAAGACTGGGACGAAGACCCGCACGTCTTGTCAGTACCGTCTGCAACAGGTGCAATTTCTTGGGATACGTCAGGGAAATATTTAGCTTGCGGTAATATTGACAACACCCTAATTGTTAATGAATGGGGCAGTTCTCAACCGTGGATAATGCAGGGTTTTCCGGGGAAAGTTCGGCAGTTAGCTTGGTCGGGTAAAACTAATTCTTTGGGTGCACCTTTGTTAGCTGCTTCGAGTTCTCAAGGCATTTCTGTCTGGGAAAGAGACGCTGATGAAAGAGTCGGTTGGGAAGGTTGGGCGTTAGAAGTGCATGAAAAAGTTGTAAATGCGATCGCCTTTCAACCTACCACATTTTTATTAGCTTCTGCAGCCGCAGATGGTCAAGTTTGTTTGTGGTATGAAGCAGAACAATTGCTGCAAATTCTCAAAGGTGCAGAGGGCGGTTTTTCCTGTCTCGCATGGCATCCCGAAGGCCAGTTTCTCGTGGCTGGCGGCTGTGGAGGCGAATTGCTGGTTTGGTCAAAGTCTATGCGTGGCAAAGGCTTCGGGGGGCGCTAAGTTCGCATAGGCGCCGGTTTGACCAAAACATAAACAATTGAAAACTTTAGGATTTACCCATGGATGCCGAGAAACCGGCTTTTTCGAGCGTCTACTTCGTTGCATACCGCATCGAGTAAAAAACCCGGTTTCTAAGCGTCGAAGTGCGTCCTGGAGTGTTATCCTCTCTTTCTTGTCAAAATCCCTTGACTGGGACTGAACAGCAAAGCTACTAAAAATAACCCAAAAACAACTAATACAATTGCCGCACCAGACGGCATATTCCAATAATAGCTGAGATACATACCAGTCACGCTAGCTGTAATCCCAATAATAGCTCCTAATCCCATCATTAAATGTAGCTCTTTTACCAACAAATACGCCGTCATTCCCGGCCCGATTAACAGCGAAATTACTAACAGCGCTCCCACGGTTTGCAAACTCGCAACAATCGTCAGCGTAATCGCCGAAATCATCCCCAAATAAATCCAGTTTACAGGCAAACCGCAGGCTTGCGCCCCCAGGGGGTCAAAAGTATAGAATAGCAGTTCTTTGTAAAAGATTTTAACGATCGCCAAAATAATCAAAGTTATCACAAAAGTCTGCTGCACGTCAGCAGGTGCAACTGACAATATATTCCCAAACAAAAACCCATCTAGGTCTAATTTTGTTGTCCGCAACAGGCTAATTAAGGTGACGCTAATTGCTAAAAATGTCGATAAAATTAATGCCATGACTGCATCAATTTTTAGGCGCGATTGGGATTGAATCCACGCCATAATCACGGCGCTGATAATTCCCGATATAAAGGCACCGATCGAAATATTGAAACCTAAAGAAAAAGCTACGGGCAATCCTGCTAATACTGAATGGGCAATCATGTCAACCATCATTCCCATTTGCTGTACAATTAGGTATGAACCGACAACGGCGCAGAGAATTCCTAGCAAAATGCCGACGGCGATCGCATTTCGCATGAACTCGAATTGTAGCGGCTCAATTAGTAGGTTTAACATTGAATTAGGTTAATAATAGGTTTTTTTTAACTACAATCAATTGCACAGGCGGGACGCCTGTGCCACAATCCACTTCACAGGCGGGACGCCTGTGCCACAATCCACTTCACAGGCGGGACGCCTGTCCCACAATCTACTTCACAGGCGGGACGCCTGTGCCACAATCAATTGCACAGGCGGGACGCCTGTGCCACAATCCACTTCACAGGCGGGACGCCTGTGCCACAATCAATTTTAAAGATAAATCTTTTTTGGCTTACGCTGACACTAAACTTAAATCGTATCCATAGGCTTTTTGAATATTGGCTGCGGTGAGCACTTCCTGGCAGGAACCGCTCGCAATTAACTGCTTGTTGAGCAATAATAAATTGTCGTACTGTTTTAACGTTTCGCCTAAATCGTGACTGATTACTAGCAATGTTTTATTTTCTGCTTTTAGTTCGGCAAAAATATCGAAAATAATTTCTTCGGTTGCTTTGTCGATCGCGTTAAAAGGTTCGTCGAAGAAAAATAAATCGGCTTGTTGGGCGATCGACCTTGCTAAAAAAATCCGCTGTTGCTGTCCGCCAGACAGTTCGCCAATTTGTCGATCGCGCAAATCCCACATTCCCACCCGCAGCAAAGCGGCTTTGACCAATTCTTGGGACTGCTTCGAGGGGCTGCGAAACCAGCCAGTCTTAACGGTTCGCGCCATCATCACCGCATTCCACACCGTAATCGGATAATCCCAGTCAATTTGCGATCGCTGGGGCACATAAGCCACCCGCGATAACTGCTGCTTCAACAACCGCCCCTGATATTTCACCAAACCGCGACAAGCCGGGATCAATCCCAGCATCGCTTTCACCATCGTGCTTTTCCCCGCGCCGTTGGGGCCGAACACACCCGTTAATTGTCCGGGATCTAACTGGAAATTCACGCTGTTGAGGGCTGCAATTCCGCGATAATTGACAGCCAAGTCTTGCACTTCTAGCATAATTAGAGATTTTGAGAACGATTCTTGTTCGTAGCTACTACAATAGGATAACTCGAAAAAGCAATAATGATTATCGTTCCAAAGGTGAAAATGTTAAAGAACTTGCCTGGAAAAACCCGCAGATTTTGCGGTGCCACTGTTTTGGCAATTGGCTGCGGGCTGGTTGGCTGCAGTGGAGGACAGAACGCAACCAATCCGGTGTCAGAGAGTCCCGCCGCAACTCAAACTCCAGCCAGTCAGGCCGCCAACTTGCCCAAAGTCGTCGCCACGACTGGCGTTATCTGCAACCTAACTAGAGAAATCGCTCAAAGTTCGATCGACACCACCTGTCTAATCAAGCCGGGAGACGACCCCCACGCCTATCAAACTAAGCCGGAAGACCGCAAAGCGATTGAAACCGCAAATCTGATTTTATACGGCGGCTACAACCACGAACCCAGCATCATTAAGTTAATTGAATCTAGCAGTAATTCCGCACCCAAAATCGCCGTACACGAACTCGCAGTTCCCAAACCGCTGATAGGCGAACACGAGCACGAACACGGCGAAGAGAAAGCGGAAAATGAAGCCCATGCAGAAGGCGAAAAAGTCCCTGACCCTCACGTTTGGCATAACCCTCAAAATGGCATCCGTATGGTAGAAACAATTCGCGACCAATTGATCGAAGTTTCTCCCACCAATGCTCAACTTTATACAAAAAATGCAGCCGCCTTAACAGATGAGTTGCAAAAAGTAGATACTTGGATCAAAGCTCAAATTGCGACTATTCCAGCCCAAAAACGCAAGTTAGTAACAACTCACGATGCTCTGAGTTACTATGCCGATGCTTACGGTTTGGAGATGGCTGGAGCTTTACAGGGTGTGACGACAGAGGAACAGCCCACGGCCGCAAGAATTGCCGAATTGTCCTCAGAAATTAAGAGTACAGGAGTGCCGACTATTTTTGCCGAAACTACAACTAATCCGAAGTTGATGGAGACTGTGGCGAGGGAGGCAAATGTCAAAATTTGGGACAAGGAACTTTACAGCGACGAGTTGGGCGGCCCCGGCACCGGTGCTGATACTTATCAGGGAATGCTGAAAACTAATACTTGCACGATTATTTCTGGCCTCGGCGGCAATTGTACTTCCTTTGCAGGAGAAACTGCACCAAATCCCAAACCATAGACTTTCTAAAGTTCGCCTAGCAAGCACCTTACATTTGCTGGATACGCAGCAAAACGCAGCGTTTGCAATCGCAGGGGTTTTCGATTGCAAACGCTGCGTTGGCTGCGATGACTTTAAGGTGAATTTTGCTCCTCGGTACTGGGGGGGTTTTGGCCAATTCCCAATTGCTTCTTAGAGGATTTTAAGTCTTTCCAAAGCATCTTAATATCTTTATAGGCTTTCTCAGCACTAATTTTCCCCCCTGTTTCCAGCGAGCAAATATAAGTTATTTTTTGAGCAAACTCCTGCAAATTGGCATTAAACGCCAAGTTTTCTGGCGTGAAATCACCGTAGTAGCGATTGCGAGGATGTAAAAAATCTTCCCGCTCTTTCATTGCCCCCTCCTAATTTAACTTTTGGTATTCAACTTTTGGTTCGGTCTCTGCTGTTAATAGCACTATTTGTACTCTGTATCGCGGCGCCAACTTGCTTCTATTGTATTGCGTAAGTAGCAATTGTGCTTTTTCGCTCTGTATTTAGTCTATTAATGCAGTCTTAACCTTAAGTTAGCTTTATTTTAACTTTTCTTTAACCTAAAAGCAAAAAAATTGGGAAATGCGCGGTTCGCATCTCCCTTTAGAGATATTTGGCAGTGGGTGATTAACCTTTTCTGAAGCCGAATATTTATTTGTTGCACTCGCAGCCTGTATGGCCGCAGCCTTGGCCGTTGGGGTGTCCGTCAGCGCAAGCACTGGAACAATATGTTTTGCCGTCTTTTTCAATGGCTTCGCTGGGACTGACAACGCACGAACATGAAGGGCAGGCACATTTTGTTTGGGTGGCGGTAGTCATTTGAGCTTCTCCTGGTGGGGTTGTTTGTCTATACTTATATATGAACACATATTCAGATATAAGTCAAGGGAATGTAAAAGTTTTGTTACAAAAGGTTTGCCGATCGCACTAAAATGAAATTGGCATCCACCCCGCCCTGAAGTGCGGGGATTCCCAATCATCACTAATTGGGTTTCTGCTTCATAGCACCAGCCTTCCGAGACTTACTCTCTTCGGGTCTTACAGTTGCTCCACAGACTGAAACGGCTAGCCCAGCCGCCAAAATATTCTTTGCCGCATTGATATCGCGATCGTGGTTTGTCCCGCACTTAGGGCATTCCCATGCGCGAATATTCAAAGGCAATTTCTCAACAATGTGACCGCAGTTTCCACAGCGCTTAGAACTAGGAAACCAGCGGTCTATTTTTATTAAATTTCGCCCGTACCAATCGCACTTGTAGCTTAGTTGGCGAATCAGTTCACTCCAACTAGCGTCACTAATAGCCAGAGCTAACCTATGGTTCTTTACCATATTTTTGATAGCCAAATCCTCAACTACAATCGTTTGGTTTTCACGAACGAGTTGAGTCGTTAGCTTATGAAGAAAATCCTTACGCACATCGACTATCTGTGCGTGGACTTTTGCCACCTGTCTCCGGGCTTTCTCTCGATTGTTGCTTCCCGGATGTTTACGAGCTAAAGCTTTTTGCTTTCTTTTCAACTTTTTCCGAAGCTTTTTAAAAGGCTTGGGATTGGAGATTTTATCGCCGTCGCTAGTAGCAATCAAACTTGTAATTCCCACATCCAATCCGATAGTTTTATCTGTTCGGGGAAGTGGTTGGATTGTGTAGTCATCTACCAATATAGAGACAAACCAAAGTCCAGCGGGTGTTAATTTCACCGTAAGAGTAGAGGGAATGCACCCTTCAGGAATTTGTTTGCTCCAGCGAATAGGTAATGGCTCATTACATTTAGCCAAAAATACCTGCCCGTTTTTCCAGCGGAAGGCAGATTTGGTAAATTCAGCACTACCGCCGTTATGCTTTTGCTTGAAATTAGGATACTTGGCTCGTCCTGCAAAGAAATTGGTGAACGCTGTTTGGAGGTGGCGCAGTCCTTGTTGAAGAGGCACGCAGCTAACTTCATTCAAAAAATCAAGTTCTTCCTCTTTCTTCCAGTTCGTTAGCATAGAGGAAGTTTCGCCGTAGCCAACTCTTTCTTGGCGTTCGTACCAAGATTCTGTCCGGTAAGCCAAAGCCTTGTTGTACACTAACCGAGTACAACCCATTGTCCGTCGCAAGAGTTTTTCTTGCTCGGTGGTGGGGTAGATTCGGTAGCGATAGGCTTTTTCCATATCGTCACAGTCTAACACGTCTTTTGTGATAGAGTTGGCTGAGTGTTGTATATTTTTGTCAAGCCGTCCTATAAGGACGGGGTTTCCACCCAGTTTTTTTGATGAGAACTAAAACCAGCCTGGAAAAGATGTCACCCAACTCTGCTGTTAATGGAGCGATAAGTCAGCCTCACGAACAAAACGATACACCAACGTGCGATCCATCGCACCTAGTTGACTGTTGGCGGGTCGGGGACATCCAAACACAAGTTCTCAACACCGCAAAAGCCCAGCGGATGGCTGAGTTTTTCAGTCTTTTGGGAGATGCGAATCGCCTGCGGCTGCTGTCGGTTTTGGCAAAACAAGAACTGTGCGTGTGTGACTTAGCTGCGGCGTTGAGTATGAGTGAGTCAGCAGTATCGCACCAGTTGCGGGCATTGCGGGCGATGCGGTTGGTAAGTTACCGCAAGGTTGGGAGACAAGTTTTTTATAGTTTACTCGATCGCCACGTTTTTGAACTTTACCAAGCAGTCGCCGAACACTTAGACGAAACCTAATCTTATTCTCCTTGGATGGTGTGGCCCGTAGCTACCACAGCTTGTTTGATTGACTCATCAGAAGCTTGGGCTTCAACAGTAACAGTCTTAGCTGCGACATCCACATTGACAGTAGCTTCGGAGTCAACAGTTTTGATGGCTTTGGTAATTGTATCACCGCAGCCAGAACAGACGATCGAGGGAACCTTAAGTAGTATTGCCATAATAAAAGCCAAATATTGTAGATGACAGTGTTGATTGTGCTTTTATTTTAATCTAATTTCGCTTTCCCCGCAAAAGTGCGCCAGAATAAATTCTGACCCTACAAAAGCCAAGTCCTGCGGCGCCAACTAATGACTAAGGATATCATCTCCGATCGAGCGATTAAAAGGGCGGGTTTTTGAGATTGTTAATTATTGGCAGATATTGTGGGTGAACCCGCCCCTACCGTATTAGGGGTAATCGACCGGACATAATATGACTGATGACTGATGACTAATGACTGATGACTAATAACTAATAACTAATGACTAATGACTGATGACTAATGACTTAATATCTGGTATGCACCGGCCAACGGCGGCGGCTACAGGCCGTAAACTCGCAACTAAATCTACCATATCTGGTAAAGAAAGAGCTTGCCGCGCGTCAGAAACCGATTTTTCTGGTTGCGGGTGACATTCAATAATTAATCCGTCTGCACCGCAAGCAACCGCTGCTTTGGCGAGTGGTGCGACTAATTCTCGCTTGCCGACGGCGTGAGAAGGGTCTACAATTACTGGCAAATGAGTTAACTGTTTGAGGGCTACGACTGCACCTAAATCTAATACATTCCGGGTGTAATTGTCGAAGCTGCGGATGCCTCTTTCGCAGAGAACTACATGAGGATTTCCGTGACTGACAATGTATTCGGCGGCCATCACAAATTCTTCGATTGTGGCTGACAAGCCGCGTTTTAACAAAACTGGTTTTCCGGCTTGACCGATCGCCTTTAGTAACTCGAAGTTTTGCATATTCCGACTGCCTAATTGCAGCATATCAGCATAGGTGACAACTGGCTCAATTTGGGCGCTCGACATTACCTCTGTCACCACGGGCAAACCGTAACGCCGGCTGACATCGGCTAAAATTTCCAGTCCCTCAATTCCCATCCCTTGGAAAGAATAGGGAGAAGTGCGGGGTTTGTAGACTCCGCCTCGCAAAGCTTGCACGGAGGCGGCGGATAGTTGGCGGGCAACTGTTTCCATTTGTGCGGAACTTTCTACGGTACAGGGGCCACCGATGATTAATAATTCTGTGCCGCCGACTGAGACTGTTTCTGAAAGTTTGACAATTGTTTGGTGTTCGGGATGAGATTTGGTTACGAGTTTGGCTTCTAACATGAGGATATTTTCCAGCAAAATTAAGTGGGTGGTTGACAACAAAAAACCCGGAACTTTTAGGAGTTCCGGGTTCGTGCGAAAAGACAGCGCGACAATTTACCCAGAACTCTTGTTGGGCCAAAAATAAAAGCTGTAGTACCAGTTACTGAATAATGTCATTGCTGTTTTCGCTTGTACTCGATTGGTTGTTGGGGAAAGAAGTAGAAAAAACAAAACCGCAGGTGTTAATCTGCGGTTCGCCCGGATGTTCACAGTGAATTGCAAATTCACTCCGGGCGAACTTGGCTGTACCAAAAATAAAAATAGCTGTTGGCTGTGAACATAGCTGAAGTGCTGCGATTTGTGGATTAAACACAATACTATTCGACAAGCTAGCACAGGGAGACTGGGATGTCAAGCATTGTTTGCAAAATGTATGGAAACGGCAATGGCGTTTAACTCGGCGCGGTTGTCGTTTTTTGGCTATGTCTGTTATTATATCGATATAGGGACAAGGCGACAAGTCCTTATATCGACAAGCGACCCTATCCGATCGCGCGCCTGTGTGTCAGGCTAGACACATAGACAAATCGATATAGCGATATGGAAACTTTGACTACAAGTAAAACTGTGTCCGTAAAAATCTATCTACCTGAAGAGACAAGAGCCAAGTTCAAAGCATCTTGCGCCATGCGTAGCCTCAGCATGAATGAGGTTCTGTTGGAGTATATCGAAACTTGGTTACAGGAAAACGAACCCGTTTTAGAGCCAAAGCCCCAGCGCGTCAAGACGATCGCCAAAACTGAGGAAACACACTGATGACAAGCGAATTTCTTCATGTGGTAGCCGCCACGTGATTTATCTCGCGCAAATCAATCGAAAGCATCTCAAATCTCAAATCCTTGCGTCCCCCGAATTTATCTCGCGCAAGTCAATCCAAAATCCAAAATCTAAAATCTAAAATCGAATGACCGATCGACTATATCGAATAAATGGCATCCTCGAACCAACCGCGAGGGACAAATGCTGAGAGATTCAGACAACCCAGAGAAATCTTGGGAGGATTTAGAAGCGGAACTGCTTCCTCACCGTCCTTTTTATGCCCCCGGCGAGACTGAAATTGAAAAAGACCTTTATGCTAAGCGACGATGTGCTCAGCATAAAATGAAGGCTGAAAAACGCCCCGATATTGCAGGCCGTTCTTATTACTACTGCACGGAGACAAATAATGATGACTAACTCGAATTACCGACTGCTACCTGCCAGAGATGAGTATGTGCAAGTGTCTATCTATCTCAATCGGGTGCATTTAGACGGATATACGCCCGATCGCGCGATCGCACAATTGATCGAAATGGGTTATGCTCCTATTTTGCAATATCAGTGGAATCCAAAACGAAATGAGTTTGATTTATTTGCTCTGATTCACGATCGCCCGATCGCCGATTCACTGATGGATAAACAGGCTTGTGATGCTCTCTGGGCTGCTTTTAACCAATCTTCGCTTTACGTGATTGGTTGCGAGGCGGCGCAAAATTCTAACTGGCTAGCGGCACGCAGCTTTAATGATCCGCGCCGTCACGCTACGCCGGAGGAAATCGAGCCTCTGGAAGCAAATGCTACGGCCGCTGCTTAATATTTTAGTCCTGAGCGCAACTGGCACAAAAAAGGTATGTAGTTGCGTTTAAGCGCTCTTAATATCTATGAAAGAGCGCTCTCTTGGCAACTATGTGCCTCAAAAATCTTTAACTACTTATGGTTGAATGAAAATACCGATCGCATTATGAACTCTCGCAGCAGTTGACGGAGGTCGATCGAGCAAACTACCTCCCAAATACAAACCCGTCGAACTTCCCCCATCCAAATTTAAAGCATCCACAGCACCCATTTGCTGCAAAATCTGCGCCAGTTCTGCGAAATTTGGCCCCGCCCCGCCCGCGCGATTGTGCACCGCTACAATCAGCAAATTCCCCGCAGCATTTCGCCCGATCGCACTTCTAATTGCTGTCTGTCTAACAAACGCATCGCTAAACCCTTCCGCCTTAGCATCCAGCACAACTTGACTGTTTTGTACCAACACCGGGCCGCCGCCGATAATGTAAGGAAAACGGTTGAAATCAGCAGGAAAAGTGTTAGTTTCCAAACGCAATAAAGTGCCGATAGAAAGTTCAGATGCCGGGAACAAATCGGCACGCAAAGCCAAAATATAACCGTTAGCTGGAATGGGAAAAGTTGTTGTTCCCGGCGCACCTCCGGGGGATTGGCTGACAACTCTATCGCCAGCAACTGTCACAACTATTTCATTGCCAGACAACGGAGTATAAGTTGTTCCCCAATCAGAATTGTAGCGACCGATTCCCGGTTGTACGTAGGCACTATTGAGATGAGAAACAGGCAAAAGTTGATTGGCCGGAGTCATCACAGTTTCTTGCAAAGTTAAACGATCGATCGCAAATTCTCCCCGATCGTTCCACGCGATCGCCCCCCGGTTCAATATCGGCCCGGAAAGCCATTTATTGTCGCGCCGAATTGCGCCTAAAGCTAAGCGATTAATTCGATTGAAAAACCCTGCATTAATCGCCGCAGCAGCACCCGACACTTCTGCTGTTTGCAATAAAGGTGCAGTGCCTTGATCTGTCGGCGGATTGCTGAGAATTGGTCGAATTTTCACACCCGCTTGACGCGGATTAACTTCTAACCAAACTACCGGAAAACGATCGGTTCCTAAATTTTGATACTGCTGCCGCCACTGCACACCGGGCGCCCAAACGATGTTTTTTTCTACTAGCGAATCTGGCCGAATGTCGATAACTAATCGATTGGGATTTCCCAGGCCCAAAACTTGCGGCCGCCAACCTAAAGGAATCTTCACTTTGACTTTGGTTCGATCTCCGTCAGGTTCGACTTTTAGTGATAGCAATTGTTGGCTGGTTTGAAAAGTTTCCTGAAGTAACGCCGGATCGACTTTGGCATCGATCGCGATCGACCATTCTTGACCGGCGATCGGCGCTGCGGGCGTTATTGGCAGCGGGAGAGCGGGTTTGGTCGGGTCGTCTGGTGTTTCGAGGTTTGGCGCTGCGCGGAGGTTTGGCAGTGGGATAGCGGGCTTTGTGGGGTCGTCCGGGGGGTTGGGTGTGGGTGTCGGCGACGGGATTGGTTTATTGACAAAGTTGACTTGCCAAGGGGCGGGTCGATCGATATCTACTACAATGCGATCGCCCGATTCTATTTCTGCTTGCCGAATTCCGGTAACACTTGCAGTTTGAGAAGTAATTTTTAGAATATTCCCATCAGCAGATATCTCCCAGCCCGCAAGTCTAGCAAAATCGGTAACATCTAAGTAACGATACGGGCCTGTTGCCCAGGTTGCTAAGCTTTGAACCCCCGTTAAAGATACCGAAAACCACTGCACAGGTTGTTTGGTACTGTCGGCGCTGCTAAGCAAATCCACTCCCGCACCTTGCATCAATCCAACATCAGCAATCCAAGTTCGGAAATTCGCAGAAGTGCTGTTTGCCGGCTGCTGAGTCCAACTTAGGGGGAGAATGCGGCCGTTTAGAGACACTTGGCGGCCTTGTTTGATTCTGGAATCTGGCGGTAGAGATTGAGCCAAAAACCTATATTCCGACAGGGAATGAATTCCCTGTCTCATAGCTGAAGTCCTCTCAAGAGGACTATCTGTCAATATTTCAGTCGGTTTTAACCGACTTTCGCTATCAGCCAGGGAATTCATTCCCTGGCGGGCTCTCGAAGCATGAATCAACCCAGCCCTTTCCCCCTCTTGTGCTCTGGCGGGTTGATTCCAGACTAAAGACGGGACGATCGCCATTACGGGTAAAATCGAGACTAACAATATTAGACGCCAATAGAAAAAATTACGTTTCACAGCTTACCACTCACAATTTCACTTCTAAACACATGGGGATTTAGAAACCCGGAAAATCCGTATGTCTCTTCTTACTCAACGGCACTAATTGCCCTCAAGCCTTACTACAAAAGGCTCACACCGGAATAGAAATCACAAACTCCGAACCCTCCCCCAAAGAAGAATTCACGAGTAACGTACCTCCATGTTTTTCCACCACAATTTGATGGGCGATCGACAATCCTAATCCCGTTCCTTGACCCACAGGCTTGGTTGTGAATAAGTGGTTAAAGATATTTTCTTGGACTTCCTTCGACATCCCCACTCCATTATCCTTAATCCGAATCAAAACCTGATTGTTGTCTTCGCTCAGAGCAGTTTGAACCGTGATTTGATTAGGTAGAGCTTTAATTTCACTAAAACTGCGCCCCTTATTTGACTCCTCCAGAGCATCAATGGCATTAGCCAGTATATTCATAAATACCTGGTTTAACTGTCCGGGAAAGCATTTCACTAGAGGCAATTTACCATACTCTCTCACAACTTCAATGGCAGGGCGGAACTCGCTGGCTTTTAAACGGTGCTTGAGAATTAGCAGAGTGCTCTCTAGTCCATCGTGAATATTGAAAGAAACTGGTCGATCGCTATCAGCCCTAGAAAACGTTCTCAAACTTGTACTGATATTGCGGATGCGCTCGACTCCCTCCTTCATCGAGCCAATCAATTTTGGCAAATCTTCTCGCAAATACTCCAAGTCCATATCCTCTATTTCGGCTTCAATTTCCCCTCCCGGATTGGGAAATTTTTCTTGATACAAATCAATCAAATTGAATAAATCCCCCACGTAGTCTTGAGCAGGTTGCAAGTTGCCGGCGATAAAGCCTACGGGATTGTTAATTTCGTGGGCTACCCCTGCGACTAAATTTCCCAAAGCAGACATCTTTTCACCCTGTACCAATTGCAACTGCATCTGTTTGAGATTCTGAATAGACTGCTCCAGTTTTTGGGCATAATCCTGAGATTGTTGATAAAGCTGTTGAGATTGCTGATACAAGCGGGCGTTTTCCAGCGAGATGGCAGCTTGGGAGCAGAGGATGTTGAGGAGGGCGACGCGATCGCCAGTGAATGCCCCCGTCGTCAGATTATTTTCCAAATACAGAATTGCCATCATTTTGCCTTGATGGATAATCGGAGTACATAGGATACTCTTAGGTTGGTGCTGCTTGATATAGGGATCAGAAGCAAATATCAATTCAGTCTTGACATCATCGAAAACTAGGGTTTTATTGCTACGTTTAACGTAATTAATCACAGTCTGGGGAATAGATTCGCTCTCCTCAATCCCAATAGTTTCTTGCAGAAGACAGCCTTGGCGATCGCTACAGTGGACGGCGATAGTCCAGTTGTCGTCTTCTTTTAAAATTAATACTCCTGTTTGAGCGCCTGCATTCTGAATCGCCACTTCCATCAGGGTAGTGAGCAATTGTTCCAGCTTAATTTCGCTAGACAAAGCTTGATAAGCTTTGATAACAGTTGGTAAATCTATGACTGTGGTACTCGTACTGCCAGCAATTGTTTGGCGATGAATAGAAATCAATGAAGTCTCATGGGAGGTAGTACCTTTCTCCAATGAACGAGCGTTTTCCTGTTTGAATATAGGAGCCAGAAGTTCGGGATAGCGTTGTTCTAGAGCGTCGATTTTTGCTTTCGCTCCCCAACGAGCATAAGCATAGTAAGCATCTATTAAATATACCTGGGCAACTTTTTCTTTCCCCCATGCCAGGTAGAATTTAGCAGCCAATTCATTCGCCAGAGCTTCTTCGTTGAGATAATCGTTTTCTTTAGCCAGAAAAATGGCGCGATCGTATGCCTCCATCGCCTGCACATTCTCACCCAGCACTCGGAACAGTTCGGCTTCCACTAGGTAACATTTGTGCGAAAAATTCATGGGGGCGTGATGTGCCCATTTATGAAGGATTTCCTGGTTGCTTCTCACTTTTTGCAGATGTTCTTGTTTCTCTTGGGATGAACCCACATCGCTACAAACTCCCAGCCGTGCTAGAGAGTCATAAAAATAGAATATCGGCACATTAAGCATACCCATAACCGCGTCTAAATACTGTTCGGCTTGCCGAGCATTTTCTAAAGCTTGCTCGGTTTCTCCAAACAGGTAACACACAAGCAATTTATGGAAATAAAAATAGTGGAGTCCGTTGCGATCGTTTGCTTGGATGTGAAAGGGGAGCATTGTTTCTTCATTGTAAGCATTTCCCACAAATTGACAGGGATTTTCCGATCGCCCCAGCAGATTTAATAAAGCCTGATGAACGATTTTAGTATAATTTAAAGCTGCTTCTTGTTTAAATTGAACCAGCGCATTGCAGTAAGTCGCCACCTCCTGTTCGAGTCCCGCAATTTCCCGACCGATTAAATATGAATATTGAGAGATTTCTTTGGCAGAATATCCTAATTCTAGCTCTCCTGTTTCCAGTCCTCTGGCGTAACCCTCTTTTAAAAGAGGGATGGTTTCTTTAACATGATGTTTACCATGTATGATGTGAACGCCGACTGTATAATATACTTTAGTTTTGAGATAATTAGCATTAAATAAATCTACAATATTTAACGCTAGTTTTCCAAATTCAAACCCTGTTTCAATGTCTTGAACTACACCGCTTAATACCAATCCATACAAGCCGTAAGCAAAAGCAGATAAGGGCGCATTGCCATAACTAACCGACAAATTAACCATTTCGACAATAACCAGTGGCAGGAGAAGTGGAGCCGTGATGTAGGCTGGAGAAACTAAACCTGATAAAATTCGCAAGGCTGCTTGTTTTTGGAGATTTTCCATTTCTGGCAAATCAATAAAGTCGGCAATTTTTTTGCCAGCAAAAAGTGATGCGGTTTGTCCTAGTCCCTGCTGAATATCTGCCGGAGTTGGATTTTTTGGGAAGCAAATTCCCAAGAGTTTGAGAACTGCTAAGCCCATTTCAACGGCTTGTTGAGGTTTGACTTGCGCCGTACAAGCAGAAAGCTCGATTTCATAAACTTTGACCTTATCCAGCAGCGTTTTGGCATTGTGCAGGACTAAAGCTGCTAATTCCTCCATTTCCTGAAAATCATAGCTCAGGTATGCGGTTTCGGCCGCTAATACGTGCAGTTCCAGGGCTGTTTCATAGTGAGTGTGCCAGCTATCGGGAGCTAGGATTTGCCTGCCAAAACTTAAATATTTGCGTGCTGCAGCATAAGCAGTAGAATTCTTCGCCTTGCGTCCAGCGATTAAATTCAACTCAGCCAGTTGGTAACGCTCTGTTGGTTCGGTAATTAAATCAACACCATAATTCAACTGGTTGACTATATTAAAAATTTTCTCTTCTCTTTCTGTTGTTGGAGTATTAATCAACAAAAGTTGACCAATATTGAGGTGAGTGGATTGTTTCTGGGATTCTGGAATCAAAACGTAAGCTGCTTGCTGTACGCGATCGTGCAAAAATTTGTAATAACAGGAGTCGGGATTCTGGAACCACGAGTCAGAAGTATTGCTTTCTTCTTCTGAATTCTGATTTGTGAATTCAAACTCCTCTGAACTGAAAAATTTATAAACTTCAGTTAGTGGCAGAATCAACCCTGCTTGCAAAGCTGGCCACAAGTTGGCTGCCGTATCTGAAGAAGATTTTTCACACACTACCGCCAGCGTTGCCAAATCGAATTCGTTGCCAATGCAGGCCGCTAACTTTAAAACTTCTTGCGTCTGGATCGGCAACTTTTGCAATTGAATCGCCATGAACTCGACAACATCATCTGTCAGAGCTAAGGTTCGCACTGTGGCGATATCGCACTGCCAATACCGCTCGTCAAAATTAAAGGTAATTAGCCCATCTTCATGCAAAGATTTGAGAAATTGTGTGCTGAAAAATGGATTGCCTTGGGTTTTTTGATCGACCAGTTCTGTTAAGGGCATGGCCAACGCTCTAGAACAAACTAAAGTATCGGCAATCAAACAATTTAAATTGAAACAATCGAGTGGCGCGAGAGTAATAGTGTTGACTGTGGCTCCGGTTTGTTGAATGTCGGATAATGTCAGCATTAAAGGGTGCACGGGACTGACTTCGTTATCTCGATATGCTCCTATTAAAAAGAGATAGTGCCGATCGCGATCGCTCGTCAAAAGTTGAATCAAGTTTAATGAGGCTGAGTCTGCCCATTGCAAGTCGTCTAAGAAGATGACGAGGGGATGTTCTTTGGTTGTGAACAGTTGAATGAACTTCTCTAATAAGCGATTGAAGCGATTTTGGGCAGCACTGCCCGAAAGCTCTGGTGCGGGTGGTTGCTCTCCGATAATCCGTTCTAGTTCAGGAATTACCTCAACGATTACCTGAGCATTCTCGCCCAATGCTGTCATAATTTGAGTCTTCCACTGTTCAACTTTAGCGTCGGTTTCACTCAACAATTGACCCATTAAATCGCGAAAAGCTTGTACAAAAGCTGAGAATGGTTGGCTGCGTCCAAATTGGTCGAATTTGCCTTTGATGAAGTAGCCTCTCGCTGCGACAATCGGTTTGTGAACTTCGTTGACGACGGCGGTTTTGCCAATACCTGAGAAGCCAGCCACCAGCATCATTTCGGCGCTTCCTGCACTCACGCGATCGAAGGCTGCTAGTAGGGAGAATACTTCGTTCTCTCTACCATATAATTTTTCGGGAATGATGAAGCGATCGCACAAATCTCGCTGCCCTAGCTTAAAAGAGGCGATTTCTCCAGTTTCTTGCCACTGGTACAAACAAGTTTCCAAATCAAACTTGAGTCCGATCGCACTTTGATACCTATCTTCAGCATTCTTCGCCATCAGTTTGCTAACAATTTCAGACAGCACCAATGGAACGCTTTTGTTGAGGTGATGGAGTGGGATAGGCTGCTTGGCAAGGTGACAGTGTACTAACTCTATCGGATCTTCGCTTTGGAAAGGCAACTGTCTCGTCAGCAGTTCGTAGAATGTGACTCCCAGAGAGTAGAAATCTGTGCGGTAATCAATGCCTCGGTTCATTCGCCCAGTTTGTTCGGGAGATATGTAAGGTAAAGTGCCTTCAAGGAGGTTGGGATTTTGAATTTCTTGGGTTTGGCGCGGCAACAGGGAAGCGATGCTGAAGTCAATAAGCTTAACTTGTTTGCTGGCAGGGTTAATGAGAATGTTCGCGGGTTTGAGGTCTTTATGGATGACGTGGTGGCGATAAAGTCCGTCAAGCGAGTTGGCAATTTGAATGGCAATGGGAAGAAACTCGTTAATAGGCAACCCTTCCAGAGGTTCCTTGCTGGCGAACACTAGACTAGCGAGGTAGCTATTTAAGGAAATTCCGCCAAAGTCTTCCATCACCAGAGCATAGTGGTTATGGTATGTCTCCAGGCTGTATGCCTTGACAGTGCCGGGGATCTCTAAGTTTTTAGTAATGACAAACTGATTGCGGAAGTGAACGAGTTCGTGGAAGCGGGGAAAGTCATTTCGCAGCAGTTTGATCACTACGGGCTGCCGATCAGCAGACCGACGGGCACGATAAACTAGAGTTCGATTGCCTGCGTATATTTGCTCGTTAATCTGATATCCTCGCAAAATATTTGTTATACTAGCCATACCTACCTATTCCTACTGCTTCTGTCAAGCCTGAAGCTTTTTAGAGTTACTATCTAATATTTTCGCTCTATCGGCCGTGCTATTGATTAACTATATTTAGTTTAATCTACTTTGTAGCTCAAATTATGAAACCCCCCTTTTCAAACCAGACTTAATATTTTGGTTGTTTTTGCTTGTATACTTGTTTTGAGATAGCGTTGACCTAAAATTACTTTAGATTTTGGTCTATTTGCTGAGTCATTAACACGCATTGATACAAGTGTGTGGGGTTAATTTAATCTCAGATGTTCCTTACAAAAAAAGCGTAACTTCTCAACAGCCCTGCCATTTTAATCAGTGTCAAGTTATTTTAATTATATCTCTCATATAATAGGATTACCATGATTTATATCACTTGGCTTCGGTCTACCTGTATGCAGAATTGAGCGTAATAACCCTCGGCACATTTTTCCAGTCTTACTATTTCTGCTAACTAACTTTATTTTATAAAAGATAGGCATGAAATATTCCCCATGCCAATCAAATCTGTAAAAACGCTCACGGTTGAGCTAAACAAAATTACCAAGGACAAGCTTGTGAGCGTTAGTTGAGTTGAGTTTGAGGTTTGAGGTTTACTTCAATCCATCTGGCAGTTTGAACTGTGGTCTAAAATTTTGGCCTTTCCCCGAATCCTGTCAGCAAGCAAGTATCCATTTGGGGCGTGGTTGAAAAGGTGGCGCCGGCTCTACCAGATGCTCCTAATGTGTCAGAAATCTTTGAAATAGCCTGCATTGATGAGTGATATCCATTCCGGTGGTATCGGAATGATTAAACCGCAGAGAACACAGAGGATACAGAGAAAGGGAAGAGAGACATGAATAATTTCGATGCCAACGGATTGGAGATGACAAAACTTTGTGGGTAAAAAAAACAAAATAGGCTTAGGGAAAACTGTCAACCTTTTTGGGCTAGGCATCTTAGCCAGGGTTCTGAACATCCCTGACAAGACTTGCACGCAAACTCTGACTGTAATGGGTGAAATTTTATCAATTTTTTGATAAACTTGATGTTCGCAGCTTGAGAGTTGACTTCACAATAAGACAGGTTTCACCAGTTGTGAACCGCGCTGCTACATTGCACCTACCGACTTAGCGGGCAGGTGGCTTTTGTGTCTGCGGGCGCTGACGAAAGCAACTCAACAGCGCAGCAAGCAAAATTACGCTAAAGTTACTATCTACCTGTGTTCGCAAGGCTACCCTTCCGAACTCAGGAAAAACCCACACAAAAAACTAGATCGCCTGCAATGTATATAGTTGCAGGGCGGCGATTTCCCAAAGAATCACAGCTTTTTAACAGCAAGGTATTCTAGGAGACATCTCCGAGGCGATGCGAGCGAGATAATTTGAAATCTGCCAACAGGGTTTTAGTGCTAAGTACAGGCAGCATCGACGTAAATTTTTATCCAATCAGCTTCCAATGTGCTGTTTTAAAGTTTACTAGGCTCCCACCGCTCGGCAGCCTTCTCTCTCCGAGCTATAAAAACACATCAACCACACAATCACGGAAATAACATTCAATCAACATGGGTAACACGATCGATCCAAACAGAAACGTGCATCAAACAGAGCGAGGAACTCCATTCGCCGGCCAAAGCTGGTTAGTGGAAGAAAGAGATGCCTGCGGTGTGGGGTTTATTGCCAACCAAAGCGGCGAAGCTACGCACTCGATTATTGAAAAAGCGCTGCCAGCTTTAACTTGTCTGGAACATCGCGGCGGTTGCAGCGCTGACTCAGATTCCGGCGACGGTGCGGGTTTGATGACCGCGATTCCTTGGGAATTGCTGGATACTTGGTTCGCCGAACAGGGAATTGTGCCTCCCGCACGGGAAAACTGTGGCGTGGGAATGCTGTTTCTGTCTCAAGATAAATTTCAAGCGACTATAGCGCGGCAGGTGGTTGAGCAAGTTCTGACCGATCGCGGGCTGAAACTTTTGGGATGGCGCCAAGTTCCCATTGTACCATCGGTTTTGGGCGAGCAAGCGCTAGAAAATCAACCTCAAATCGAACAAGTAATTGTCAGTTCACCGCACGCTTCCGGAGACGAACTCGACAAACATCTATTTTTGGCGCGCCGCACCATCGGACACGCGCTGTCAAATCGCCCCAACTTCACCCGCCGAGACTTTTATACTTGCTCTTTTTCCTGTCGCACGATCGTCTATAAAGGCATGGTGCGATCGGCCGTACTGGCAGAATTTTACCCAGACCTAAAAAATCCCGCTTATAAAAGCTCCTTTGCCGTCTATCACCGGCGCTTCAGCACCAACACCATGCCCCGGTGGCACTTAGCCCAGCCGATGCGCTTGCTGGGACACAACGGCGAAATTAACACGCTGTTGGGCAATATTACCTGGATGAAGGCGCGGCAAGCCAATTTATCTCACCCGAATTGGACTCAAGCTGATATCGACACGTTCAACCCAATTGTCAATCCCGAAAGCAGCGATTCGGCCAACTTGGACAACGTGATGGAATTGTTGGTGCACTCCGGCCGCACCCCCCTAGAATCCCTGACAATTCTGGTACCCGAAGCCTACAAAAATCAGCCGGATTTGGCTCCCTACCCAGAAATTGTCGATTTTTACGAGTATTACAGTGGCATTCAAGAACCTTGGGACGGCCCCGCACTGCTCGTGTTCAGCGACGGCAAACAAGTAGGTGCTACGCTCGATCGCAACGGTTTGCGGCCGGCCCGCTACTGCATTACTAAAGACGGTTTGGTAATTGTCGCTTCCGAAGCCGGAGTTGTCGATATTCCCGAAGCAGATATTGTCGAAAAAGGCCGTTTGGGGCCCGGACAAATGATTGCAGTTGACCTGCAAACTAAGGAAATTCTCAAAAATTGGCAACTAAAACAGCGAATTGCTAAGCGGCACCCCTACGGCGAATGGCTGAAACAAAACCGCGAAATCTTGCAACCGCAGCCTTTTGCCGAAACAGCAACCCTCGACTCGCAAACGCTGTTAGCAACCCAAACTGCTTTTGGCTACACAGCCGAAGATTTGGACATGGTAATCGTCGAGATGGCGAGTTCTGGAAAAGAACCGACTTTCTGCATGGGCGACGACGCTCCCTTAGCTGTATTGTCAGAAAAGCCTCAGTTGCTGTACAACTATTTCAAACAGCGGTTCGCTCAAGTCACAAATCCGCCGATCGACCCCCTGCGCGAGGGGATGGTCATGTCCCTGACGATGAATGTGGGCCTGCGGGGCAATTTACTGCAAGCAATCCCGGAAAATGCCAAGCTGCTAAAAATTGATTCCCCCGTACTCAACGACGCTGAACTATCTTTCTTGAAAGACCAAAAGTCTTTCACCGCAACCGAATTGTCAACGCTTTACAAAATTTCTGCCGGGCCTTCTGGTTTGAAAACAGCAGTCGAGCAACTTTGTCAAGAGGCGGCTGAAGCGGTGCGCGAGGGTTCGAGAATTCTGATTTTGAGCGATCGACCATCGAAGGAAGAAGGCGAATCTTCTGTGGGATTGAGTGCTGAATGTACTTATATTCCGCCCTTCCTGGCAGTTGGCGCGGTTCACCACCACTTAATTAGCGTCGGGCTGCGGATGCAAACTTCGCTAGTTGTCGATACCGCCCAATGTTGGAGCACTCACCACTTCGCTTGTTTGATGGGTTACGGGGCGGTGGCTGTTTGCCCTTACCTGGCCTTGGAAAGCGTGCGCGCCTGGTGGTCTGACGCCAAGACTCAAAATTTGATGCAGCACGGCAAAGTTCCCAATATTACCGTGACACAAGCTCAAGCTAGATACCGCACAGCGGTGGAAAACGGCTTGCTGAAGATTATGTCGAAAATGGGGATTTCACTGCTGGCTAGCTATCAGGGGGCGCAAATCTTTGAGGCGATCGGCATTGGCGGTGATTTGCTAGATTTGGGTTTCAAAGGCACTGTTTCCCGCATCGGCGGTTTGAGTGTGGCGGAACTCGCTAACGAGGTAATGTCTTTCCACAGTCAGGCTTTCCCAGAATTGCACCTCAAAAAGCTGGAAAATTACGGCTTTGTGCAGTACCGCCGGGGTGGTGAATATCACATGAACAGCCCGGAAATGGCGAAGGCTTTGCACAAGGCTGTGACTACTTTTAAGGCTCAGACTAACAGTAATGGCAACGGGGCCGAACCAAAAATGACACCCATGGGTGTCAAAAATTCGGAAACGGCTTACGATCACTACGAGGTTTACAAGCAACAGCTTGAAAACCGCCCGGTAACGGCTTTGCGCGATTTGCTGGATTTCCAGAGCGATCGCCCTTCCATTCCCATCGAAGACGTAGAATCTGTAGCAGATATTGTCAAGCGGTTCGCCACCGGCGGTATGTCCCTCGGCGCCTTGTCCCCGGAAGCCCACGAAACTCTCGCGATTGCGATGAACCGCATCGGCGGCAAATCCAACTCCGGCGAAGGCGGCGAAGACCCGGTGCGCTACAAAGTGCTAAACGATGTGAGCGAGGCAGGTTTCTCACAAACGCTACCTCACTTAAAAGGTTTGCAGAACGGCGATACAGCTTCTTCATCCATCAAACAGGTAGCTTCCGGGCGTTTCGGGGTGACTCCTGAGTACCTGATGAACGCCCAACAAATCGAAATTAAAATCGCACAAGGTGCGAAACCGGGTGAAGGCGGTCAATTGCCGGGGGCGAAAGTGAGCGAGTACATTGCTTATTTGCGCCGATCGAAACCGGGTGTCACGCTGATTTCGCCTCCTCCTCACCACGATATTTATTCGATCGAGGATTTGGCACAGTTGATTTTTGACTTGCACCAAATCAATCCGAAAGCAGGAGTTTCGGTGAAGTTGGTGTCGGAAGTTGGCATCGGGACTGTAGCCGCCGGTGTCGCCAAGGCAAATGCTGATGTGATTCAAATTTCCGGTCACGACGGCGGCACCGGTGCTTCGCCACTGAGTTCGATTAAGCACGCAGGTTCTCCGTGGGAACTCGGATTGACAGAAGTTCACCGGGTGCTAATGGAAAATAAATTGCGCGATCGAGTTTTGCTCCGCGTTGACGGTGGCTTTAAAAGCGGCTGGGACGTGATTGTAGGCGCTTTGATGGGCGGCGAAGAGTACGGTTTCGGCACGGTGGCAATGATTGCAGAAGGCTGCATTATGGCTCGCGTTTGCCACATGAATAGTTGTCCGGTGGGGGTAACAACTCAACAAGAACACTTGCGGAAACGGTTCCCCGGAACGCCGGAACACGTTGTTAATTTCTTCTATTTCGTAGCACAAGAAGTGCGGAGTTTGCTGGCGAAATTGGGTTATAAGTCGATCGCAGATATCATCGGCCGCGCGGATTTGCTGAAAATGCGCGAGGGGGTGCAACTAACTAAAACCCAAGCGATTAATTTGGATTGTTTGACTAAGTTACCGGATACTAAGAGCGATCGATCTTTCTTGATCCACGGCGACGTACACACCAACGGGCCTGTGTTAGACGATGATTTGCTGGCGGATGCTGAGATTCAAAGTGCGATCGCCAATCACGGCACTGTTAGCAAGAGTGTCAACTTGGTGAATACCGATCGCACTGTAGGCGCAAGAATCAGTGGTGCGATCGCACAGCAACACGGCAACACCGGCTTTAGCGGTCAAATCACCCTCAACTTCACTGGTAGCGCGGGCCAAAGCTTCGGCGCGTTCAATTTGCCAGGGATGACGCTGGTACTGTCAGGCCAAGCCAACGACTACGTTGGTAAAGGGATGCACGGCGGCGAAATCGCGATCGCACCGCCGGCTGGTGCGACTTATGATGCTTCCGAAAATGCGATCGTCGGTAACACTTGTTTGTACGGTGCGACGGGCGGAACTCTGTTGGCTGCGGGCAAAGCTGGCGAAAGGTTTGCGGTGCGTAACTCGATGGCGAAAGCAGTCATTGAAGGTGCGGGCGATCACTGCTGCGAGTACATGACGGGCGGCGCGATCGTCGTGTTAGGAAAAGTCGGCCGCAACGTCGGCGCTGGAATGACGGGCGGCTTGGCTTATTTCCTCGATGAAGATGGGACTTTCCCGGCTCACGTCAACGGGGAGATTGTGAAGATGCAGCGCGTTTGTACGGCGGCTGGGGAGGCGCAATTGAAGGAGTTGATTGAGGCTCAGCGCGATCGAACCGGCAGCAAGAAAGCTGAGAAGATTTTAGCAAATTGGTCGGAATATTTGCCTAAGTTCTGGCAAGTTGTGCCGCCAAGTGAAGCGAATTCGCCGGAGGCTTCGGAACAAAAGATTGCTGTGGAAGTGTAATTTTCCAATTGATTAAATAGAGGAGGGGCGACGCGAGTTGCCCCTTTTTTAATCTTCATATCCAATCCCTTGGTATCGAAATTTTTCATCTCTCTCTTCTCTTCCTCAGCGTCCTCTGCGCTCTCTGCGGTTTAATCATTCCTTTGATTTTATGCCCAAATGCTTCACCCCGTTTCTGGGATAGATTTATACCACAATGGATGCTTAATAAGCAGGAAGGAAGTTTAAGAAAACCAGTTTTCGATGGCCAAATCTTGAAAGTTTGCATAATCAGCAACATTTCGTGTCACCAGAATCAGATTATTGACTTTCGCGATCGCTGCAATTTGCCCATCAGCATAAGACGGTGTAAGACCGATCGGAATAAGTCTGGCTCGTTCTTTAGCGAACCACTCAGCCGCTTCTTGGGTATAAGGTAAAATTGGTAATTTTACTTTCACTTCTTCCTGAAGATAGGCTTCGATCGCGCGGCGGCGCTTAGAGTCTGGCATTCGATAGCAGCCTAGCAGAACTTCTTGCCAAACGATCGAGGCGATCGCAACAGTGGATTTTGCCTCAATTAGTTGAGTCATCACATTGGCATTTGGAAGAGGACGAAGAGGTTCGGAGATAATATTGGTATCGAGTAAATAACGCAGCGTCATTCAAAGATGACCTCGCGGCCTACAAAAGTTCGATCGCGAACCTCTCCCCAAATTTCATCAGGATTTAAACCCAGTTCGTGCAGTTGATATTTTTCACGAAATGCACTGAGAGATTCTCCAAAGCTCAGTTCGAGATTCTGTGGCTGTTTGCGGCGTTGAATGTATTCGCGCAAGGCGATTTCAACTAAGGTTTCGATCGCAATTTCTCGCTCCAGTTCGATCGCCTCTTGCAGCAGTGCCGTATCCACATTTAGGTTCGTCACCATTTGCTTTCCTCTTTTAATCGTTGTTTTATTATAAATGCAATCAATCCAAAACTGTTCTAGACTTTCTCAAAGGTTGACAATCTAAAATATAACATTCTATCAAATCTGTCGGGCGATCGGCATTCGCGGCGGCGCTGTTTTCCACATCAAATCTATCTCTTCCGGTGTCAATCCATAAGCTTGATTAACTAAGTCGGATAAACGGTGTTCGAGTCTCAACGCCTCAGCTTTGCGAGATTGAATGGCCGGTGCATATTCATTATAAGTTTCGCGGACTGCTTTTAGTCCAGCAACACCGAGAGGATCGGAGGATTTAGTTTTCGGCATTCGCTTTCTGATTTCTGCTACGAATTCAGCAAAGGAAAGGGCAGAAAAATCTTCGAGTTTTTGTCCGAGTTTATCAATTAAATAAGTGATTTCCAGCCATTGCAAGACATCTCGGTGAGTTTGTTGATTAGTTTTGGCGATTTCAATTAAACGGCTGACAATTAATTCGACTTCGGCACGAATTGAGTCAGTTGGTGGTGCGATGGGTAAAGTTTCTACCTGTTCTCTAAACATTCGGAGTGTGTCATTGATTCCTTTTTGCAAAATGTGGTGACAAATCCACCAAGTTATTGGCGAACACAGCCACCCAAGCATATAAAGATTTCCTGTTGGCCATAGATAGCAAGTATTCACTGGGTATACCTCTTGATCGAGGATGCAAAACCAAGAATAAGTAGCCAAATCTTGAGTGATAATTTTTGGTTCTTGAAAAATGTTATAGTAGGCACACGATCGCAGTTCCCACCAGTAACGCCCTTGATCGGAACGCTTAGACAGTTTTTCTTGCATCGGCTTCATATACTTATATACCGATGGAAATGTTTGTGCAAATATTTCCTCTGCTTGATCGTTTGCTTTACTCCACGGCCATACACTATCGCTGCTAGACTTCAGCAAAATAATCCAAAGATTTGCCCACTCTGGACTCCAGCGTTTAATATCTTGACCTCGTAAATAAGGCTTGATGATTTCAGCGGATTTAGGGTCTGCTTGAACCAGACTATTTTTAGTAGCTTCATCAATCAAAAAAGCTTCGTTAAATCCTGTTTTTATGCCATATAAAGGCTTAACCCCTGCAAAATCTTTTAGCGGAAAACCCACTCGTTGAATTTTCTGCATCAACTCATCAACAGCCGGAGGTTCCAGACTCCAAGCATTCGCAGTGAAACGATTTCGCGAAATTTGATAACCGTGTTGTTGAACGTATTGTGTAAGGTTGATATTAGCAATATCTTCGCGCGGAACCGGACAAACAATCACAGGCGAATTAGGTTCAGATTTACCTGGCTCAATCTCGCTTTCAGTTTCAGAGATACATAGAGAAGCGTTAGGTTTTCTGACTGCGACAATACAGGGAAAAGTATCAGCCTCCTCAAAAATTGGCGCGTGTCCGAAATCAATAATTTGCTCTAGTAAACCTTGACTGGCAAAGAACTTGCGTAGAGGTTCGCCGTATCCAGACCTCAGCCATTTATTTGTGACAATATACGAAAGCACTCCCCCCGGTTTGAGAATCTTTAATCCGAGTTCATAAAAGTAAGTATAAAGGTCTGCTACGCCGTTATAGGATTCATAATTTGCTTGCAAGTATGGTTTAATTGGAGATAGCAACTCCTGCCGCACATAAGGCGGATTGCCAAGGACAACATCAAAACCGCCATCAGCAAAAATCTGGGGAAATTCAGCTTGCCAATCAAACGCTGTATCTGCTACATTACTGTCAGCGACGATCGAGTTTCCCGCTTTAATATTATCATCCAAATAAGTCAGCGTTTTACCAGCTTGGGCCGTCTTCAACCACAGGGAAAGTTTGGTAATTTCCGCCGATTCCGGCAGCAAATCTACGCCGTACAGGTTGTTGCTTAAAATGCTTCTGTCAAATTCCAGCGAGTTGCCGTTTTTTGGCTTATACCCCAAAGCATTCAATTCGCGATCGACTCTTTCGTACTGCTGCATCAAATAATCAAAAGCCGCAATCAAAAAAGCACCCGAACCGCACGCCGGATCGATGACGCGTGTTTTTTGCAGCACTTCGTCTCGATACGCTTTCCAAAACTTAATTGCAGTTTTCTTGGGTGGCTGAACCGACTTTTCAGCAACTTCGCCTAGGAATAAATCGCGCAATTCTTGCTCTCGACGCTGCAAATAGCCGCCGAGAGAAACCTCGACAATATACTGAGTAATAAAAGCTGGCGTGTAAAACACACCTTGAGTTTTCCGCTTGCCCTTTTTCTGATTGTATTCCTGTCCGGTAGTTTCAGCATTTAATTCTTCCAAATCTGTAACAGACTGCTCGAAAATATGCCCCAAAATATCGACGGAAACTTCAGTATCAAAATCAAATCGCGTCAAATTCTTAAGCAGACTGCATAAAGGATTTGGCACAGTCAATTGTACGTCTAAAACCGGATCGAATTTAAATAAACCGCCGTTGTATCCCGGTACAGGAGGGTCATCATTTCCCACATCAACCCAGCGAAATACAGATTGATAATTTTCCCAAATTAATCTAGGATTGTATTGGTCTTTGTGGTCGTGAGCGTTGCTGAGGGTGTTTCGCGGCAGCAATCCTTTATCTTCACAAAAAGCAATGAATAAAACACGGTCTAAAGTTTTTTGAGCTTTTTCGATGAGTACGCGATCGCGGTTGGGGATATCCTGCGGCCCAGAAAAGCGAAAATGTTTGACGAGAGCGAGTCGAATTGCTTTGTACTCTTGATATAATTTATTGGTGATTTCTTCTTGAGCTTCGTCAGAGTCTTTTAACAGTCTGTCAATAACAGAACCTGTTTGCTCTTGGTTTTTAGGCAAAAAATTGCGGCGACACAGCAGAAAGTAAAACCGCTTAAAAGCTTCAATATCCGCCAAGTCAGCCAGAAAAAATTGTTCGTAATAAGCGGGAGTTTTATTGGTATGATAAAGTCGCAACTCTCGATAATTCGAGACAATAATCCAGCGACAATCCGGTGTATAATTAGCGTAGCGCCAACCTTGGTCAACTGCTGACTCGGCTCGACCGGATGCAGTACGGTCTAAATCATTTTTTGCTCCTTTTAGTTCAATGGGAGCAATAACTTTTCCTTGTAATTTAACTTTGCCTTTAGGATTGCCAGCAGCAGTAAAAAAGCCGATCGCCCCGTCAGCAGAACCGCCACCATCAGATATCGTTTGTTCCGCGTTAATTTCCCAAGCTTTACCCGCACCTTGAATTACCGAGCAATATCCCAAAATATCCTGAAAAATATCATTAATAAAACTGCCGTGCAGCGAAACTTCTTTAACTTCGTCTAACGTACCCATTTTAAGTGCAGCAATCCACGTTCCCAATTTTTGGCGGCGCACTTCCATATCTTGCGGAAAGCTAAAAGCACGCAAAGCAGTGTTCAGTGTTTTGCTGTGAAAAAGGGCGCGAGTAGAGCGATTTGTCATAAAGTTGAAAAGGCGATCGAGTTAATTTTACAGCAAAAAAGCGGTTGTGAAATCCTAACTAGCGGGAGTCGTTTCAAATCTAATCCCTTCATAAATGTCGCCCAATTGAATTTGAAACGGCAGCGAAGACAAAGCCAGCACTGCATCTGCCGATTCGTATTCACTTAAAAGCCACTTATTTTCCGAAGTCTTGACAAACTGTTCGACATAAAATTTATACTGATCGATTAAAATATATTCTCGAAACTCAGGAATCGATCGATAATAATCAAACTTATCCCCTTGATCGTAATTTTTCGTACTTTTTGACAAAACTTCAACAATCATCAAAGGATTAATTATTGTATCTGTGCGATCGTCTAAAAGCACTGGTTCGCCTTGAACCACCATCACATCTGGATAAGTATAGAGATGATAGCGCGGTATCGACAACCGTAAGTCACCGATAAAAGCCTTATAGTTTTGCCCCCGGAGCGCAAATTTTAAATGTGCATAAAAATTGCCCGCAATATCATTATGATTTGGAGTACCACCAGTCATAGGAACTATCTCGCCATCAATATATTCACTTTTAGACTCGGCCACTTCCTCTAGTGCCAAATATTCCTCTGGCGAGTAGAGTTTTTGAGTTTGGGTTAACATAGTTTATATCCTCAACAGCCGTGCATTTTGTTTTAATTAAAAGTACACCTATTTTACCAAATTTGAATCGGGTCAGGGTGCGATCGCACTGCTATCAAATCAGTTATAGTCCAAGGTCGATCCTCTTCGTTGGCGTAGCCCCCGTAGGGGCGGGCTTCGCTAACGCACCCTACCCCCTCAAAAAAGCGTGAGCGTTCGCTCAAGAGTCAAAAGCGCCACATCTAAAGCTGAGCTAGCTCTCATTTACTTTGCATATTGTAATTATTAAGAAAAGCTATCATTTTTTCTCACTAGCTTTCCGCTGCTCCCTCCGGGTTTTACAGCAAAAGTTAAATACAGGTGAGCCGATCTGCACGAAGTGAAAAGTTTTGTTACAATAGGTAAGCTGTTACAAATCGTAACTTATGCTGGTTCCTATTTTAATAATTGACGTTGCCCTCGTTGCCTGGTCTTTGCACTTAATGCAAGAGGCGATCGCGCAACGGGAATTTTCACTAATGCTAGCCGGCACCCTAGTTGCGGTATCAGCCGCCGCCCTGCTAGTCGTCTACTTCCTCATGGGGTCTTGTTTGAGCCATTTGAGCGAAATATCCCAACACACTTACTAAATGATAGTAGGCGATTGACCATTGTCCAGAAGCGAGGAGAGTTTGGTGGAAAAAAAGCCGAAAGCCTTGCCAGCCGAAGGCTCAAAACTAATTTCCCCAAAAAGCTTGACAAATATTGGTCAGTTAAGGCATGATTGAGAGCGCGAAAAGAAAGGGGAATTAGCTCAGTTGGTAGAGCACTACAATGGCATTGTAGGGGTCAGCGGTTCGAGCCCGCTATTCTCCATAAACATTAGAGTAGGGATACAGCACTGCCGTATCCTAATTTGTACCTAAACAGTACCAGCGCGTGCTTAAATTCGATCGCAACTTGTACCTAAACAGCATTGCGGTGTCCTTAAATTCGATCGCCCTACACACCGCGACAACCAATTTTCCCGTAAAATCAAAACAGTCTACCCGCAACCAAAGCGCTACCAGTGGCAAAGTCAACTGAACCCAACAATCCAGAGAGTCCGAGCCAACTTGCCCGCACGCCTCTGTACGACCTATCATTAGAACTCAAAGCCCGAATGGTGCCCTTTTCCGGGTGGGAGATGGCAGTACAGTACGCAGGCATCAGCAGCGAACACCAAGCAGTACGCCAGCAAGCAGGAATGTTCGACATTTCCCACATGGGAAAATTTGGTTTGAGAGGGAAACAAGTAAGAGAAAAATTTCAACCCTTAGTACCCTCAGACTTGAGCCGCTTGCAACCCGGTCAAGCTCAATATACAGTCTTGCTAAATGCCAAAGGCTGCATCTTAGACGACATTATTTTCTACTGCCAAGAACCAGACCCTATCACTAGCGAAGAACGTGCAGTAATCATTGTCAACGCCGCCACTCGCATCGCAGACAAAGCATGGATTACCACTCACTTAGAATTGAGCGATCTCACTTTTACAGACATCTCCGAAGATAAAGTTTTAATAGCAATTCAAGGGCCAGAAGCTGTTAACTATCTCCAGTCTTTTGTAGAAGGCAATCTCGCACCAATTAAGGCATTCGGTCACTTAGAAACAAATCTGTTGGGACAGCCGAGTTTTATCGCCAGAACTGGTTACACCGGCGAAGATGGGTTTGAAATTATGGTGGATGCCGAAGTTGGAAAAGAACTGTGGCAAAAATTGTTAGCTGCTGGCGTTGTTCCTTGCGGATTGGGTGCGAGAGATACCTTGCGTTTAGAAGCAGCAATGGCTCTTTACGGTCAAGATATCGACGACAATATCACACCTTTAGAGGCTGGATTGGGTTGGGTAGTTCACCTCGACACCAAAGGCGATTTTATTGGGCGGGAAGTTTTGGAACAGCAGAAAGCGAGTGGAGTATCAAAGCGGTTGGTAGGGTTAGAAATGCAGGGGCGGCACATTGCGCGCCACGGCTATCCGGTAATATTTGAAGGCGAAACAGTAGGAGAAGTTACTAGCGGTACATTATCGCCTACATTGAATCGGCCAGTAGCCCTCGCATTTGTTCCCGCAAAATTAGCTAAAATCGGTCAGCAATTAGAAGTCGAAATTCGCGGGAAAAACTATCCGGCTAGTGTGGTGAAAAAACCCTTTTATAAATCGCAAAACCGCCCCAGTTAGATTAAGTAGGTAAGCCTTAATTCAGGACTTACCTCCTGGGCCCAGAAACCGGGTTTTTTTACGAAAATAGTTCGTTGTAGACCGCAGATTCGGTAAAAAACCCGGTTTCTTTAGTAGGAGTGCGTCGAGGACTGATTGAGTTCTTGTGGAACGGGCTTCTAGCCCGTTGCTCATCTTGGTCAAGAAGACTAATCTACTAGCTTAGCAAATTGTCGCAAAGTTGCAGCATAGCGATCGCCCGCCACATCCATCAAATCATTATGACCGGCCCCATCAACCCAAAAATTCACTTTCGGCTCGTTGGCGGTGGCAAACAACTGTTCTCCATGCCAAAAATGCACCACCTCATCAGCCTTACCATGAATCACCAAAACAGGCGATCGAACTTTGCCAATCTTATCAATATTCACAAACTTGTCAAAGGGTAAAAGCGGAATCCGCGTCAACACCCGAAAAGCCGAAACAAAGGAACTTTCAACCACCAAACCGCCGACTTTTTGCCGCGAAGCCAAATCAATTGCCGGCCCACCCCCCACAGAACGCCCGTAAAGAATAACTTGCTTTGCAGGTACTCCCAACTGTTGGGTTAAATAATTGTAAGCAGCCTCAATATCACGATAAGTATTATACTCAGAAGGATTTCCCTGACTCGTGCCGTAACCTTGATAATCATAGGCAAACACAGCAAAGCCACTATCTCGAATCTCTCTGAGTACCCACAAAATCCCCTCCAAGTCTTCCGCATTTCCGTGACTGTAAAGTATGGTATATTTAGCTTGCGGGTTAGGAAAATGAACAGCAGAAATTTTCACGCCATTAGCTGAGCTAACTTTGATAACTTCCCTGTTCTCACTCTGACTAGATGGGGGAGGTTGAAAAATTAGCCGTTCTGAAAAAAAGAAACCGTAAAAACATAGAAATGCGTAAATAAAAATTATAGAGCGCATCAGTCTTTTGACAGAAAATTCTCCAAAAAGCAAGCGTTTAATATTTTTTTTGTTCCACTTAGTCATCAATAGATGCCCATAGTTCACTAAGATTTACTTGATACTTTTTTATTGCGAGAAAAGACATGGCACTAACATACCCCGATGACTTGAAATACCTAGACACCCACGAATACATCCGACTCGAAGGCGAAATTGCCACCATCGGCATTAGTGCCTTTGCAGTTGACCAACTCGGCGATATCGTGTTTCTAGATTTGCCCGAAGTCGGTGCAGGGTTGGAAAAGGGCGAAGCTTTCGGTACAGTCGAGTCAGTGAAAGCCGTTGAAGACTTGAAAGCACCAGTTACCGGTATCGTCGTAGAACGCAATGATGAGATTATAGAGTCTCCCGAAAATTTGGCCGAAGACCCCTATGGCGCTGGGTGGCTGCTGAAAGTGCGCGTTGACAATCCCAGCGAAGCAGACGACGCTTTCTCGGCCCCGGAGTATCGCAAAATGGTGGAAGGGGAATAGGGCATAGGGCATAGGGCATGGGGCATAGGGCATAGGGCATAGGGCATGGGGCATAGGGCATAGGGCATAGGGCATAGGGCTCGTTGATAATTCCACAATCCGCCAGGGGTTGAAACCCACGGGGCTAATAGCACAAGTCGTCTAAAGACGACTGAAATACCAAGCAGTTGGGCGAGGAGTTCCGATAAGTGCAGCTTAATCTACAGTCGTCTTCAGACGACTTTAGCTATGAGACAGGGGTTTCAACCCCTGTCGGACTGTCGGACTGTCGGACTGTCGGACTGTCGGACTGTCGGACTGTCGGACTTTGATACACGCAAAAAATC